>NZ_JCACKM010000023.1:0-60266 GCF_059505385.1 Desmonostoc vinosum | reverse complement strand
AAATCGAAGTCACCTCAGCATCGTCGGAAGTAGAATCTTTACCAAGCATTTTCCGGCAAACTGATGAACAACAGCCAATAGAATCAGATTTATCATCAACTCAAGCTGAAACTTCAGATGTTCCAAATACAGTCAATAGACAAATCGAAGTCACCTCAGCATCGTCGGAAGTAGAATCTTTACCAAGCATTTTCCGGCAAACTGATGAACAACAGCCAATAGAATCAGATTTATCATCAACTCAGGCTGAAACTTCAGATGTTCCAAATACAGTCAACAGACAAACCGAAGTTAACCCAGCATCGTCGGAAATAGAATCTTTACCAAGCATTTTCCAGCAAGTTGATGAACAACAGCCAATAGAACCAGATTTACCATCAACACCTGCAACTCAGGCTGATACTCCTGATATTTCACAAAAAGTAACAAATAAACAGCAAGACATTATCCTGGCAAAACTACAAACACCCCATTTTCAGAAACAAGAACAAACAGATTCTTCAGAAAATCCGACTAAAGTCGATTCTTTTGCAGACACTTCATTGCAGCGAAAAGGTCTTGACACTCAATCATCGCAGATTTCTCAATCGTTAATTCCTTCTTCTTTAGGGTTAGAAGTCGGACAAAATAGGCTTTCAGTGCTGAGTTCTTCACAACAGCATACTTTTGAAAATAAAACAACTGATACAAATAAATCTTCACCTCATTACTCGTCACCAACACTAGTTTTCCGAAAAACAAATTCTACTAATGATACCCATCATCCACAAACTTCAAATACATCTTCTCAGTGGTCTAATATACCTTCGCAATGGTCAAGTCTGGAAGAATTAATGAATGGTAGTAATGATAGTGATGATGAATTTAATAGTTTTAACTCTAGTAATATAGAATCTAATTGGCAGAGTTCTAAGTTTTCGTCACCTGTTTCACAATCTTCATCGGAATTACCACAAATTTTTACTAAGCCAACTTCTTCACCTGTAGCTGAAAGCAATACATTTGCAAGAGAGTCAGAACCAATAACCGAAACTATAGAAAATCCCTATTTATTGGATGAAAAAGATGATGATCATGATTTGGAACAACTTGCCCATGAAATTTATAGCAGATTACGACAACGCATAGAAATTGAGCGAGAGCGTCATGGTATGCACTTTAGTCGTTTACCGTGGTAAACCACATTAAACAACTCGAAATATTAGGAGAAATACTCAAAATGGTAGCTAGTTTTATTGTCCCCGCTAAAAAGAGTTCCAACTTAAAAAAAGCCATACTTAAAAATATGGATGGCGGACAAGATATTAAATTAATGTTCAACCCCACGGACATTAGTTTTACTCGAACTATTAGTTGGACAAAAAATGATGGTAACAGAGGAACTACTCTTTTACCTAAAATTAGTTTTTCTAGTGTTGATCCTTATAAATTTACACTGAAACAATTACTCTTTGATACTTATGAAACTAAAGAGTCTGTAATGAAGCACATAGACATTATTAAGCAGGGTGTGGAAACTATAAAACAGCAACCTGACTCCCGTCCACCTGTTTATAAGTTTATTTGGGATAAAGAATATTTTTTATGTGTCATGACGAGTTTAACCTATACCTTAAATATGTTTCTCTCTGATGGCACACCAGTGAGAGCATTGGTAGATATTTCCTTACAGGAAGTAGATAAAAGTATGCTTCCTGGGACACCAGCTTCGGCTTCTGCTGGTACGCAGCGCTTGCCAGACCCTAAAGTTGCGCGTCCGGGGTAATTAGTATTTTGATCAAAGTGCTTGCATAAAAAAAGTAAAAATTCAAAAATATAATTTGAATAACTACTAGTTTATTAGGGTAATGGCAAGCCAGTTGTGTTAAATTCCAATCCTTAATTTCCAATTACTTTTAATACTTTTAAGCTGCTAAATATGCCTCCTGTAGATTATTTAAACGAACTGCAAATCGAATTTTCTTCTGGTGGTGGTGGAGCCTGGTCTGCTGCTGCTGGAGAATTAGTCAAGGATTTATTGCAAATCACTGTAGAAGAGAGTTTGCACTTGCCAGCAATGTTTACATTGGTAGTACGAAATACCTATAATCCTACTAGCGATCGCGACAAACCTGGGCTTCATGAAAAGATTTTTGAAATTGGTAAGAAAATCAGACTAGGTTTTAAATCCAGTACTACTGGAGACCCAGAATTCCGTGAACAAAAAAAAGATTTTTTGATTCAAGGTGAAATTACAGCGATTGAAATTCACTTCGATAAAAAAAATGAAGCACCTATTATTGTTCGCGGCTATGATTTTTCCCATCGTCTGCACAGAGGTCGCCACAATCGTTCTTTTCAAAATCAAACTGACAGCGATATAGTACGTAAAATAGCAGCAGAAGTAGGTATACCAGTTAGTAAAATAGAACCGAGTGGTCAACCCCATACATATGTCTTTCAAGAAAACCAAACTAACATGGAGTTTTTGCGAGAGCGAGCTGCCCGTGTGGGATTTGAACTATTTATTGAAAATGGCAAGATAAATTTTTGCAAGCCAGCAAATCGAGGTATTGAAGAACTAGTTTGGGGTGTTGATATTAACAGCTTTAGTACCCGCGTCACTAGTGCTGAGCAGGTGAATTCTGTAGAAGTGCGTAGCTGGGACTATACCAAGAAAAAACTAATTAAAAAAACAGCTACTAAAGAAAAAGTAATAACTACTACACCAAATGGTCAAGGAAGTAGTACTAGCAGTAAATTCCAAATTAAGCCAGCTCCCAAAATGGTTGTTGTAGATCAACCCGTTACCGATGAACAGACTCCGAGAATGGAAAAAGAAGCGGAGGCAATTGCTAAGGCTGTGTGTGATGAGTTGGGAGGAGAATTTGTTTATGCAGATGCTAAATCAGAGGGTAATCCTAAAATTAGAGCCGGAAAGGTTGTTAATATTAAGAACTTAGGCAAAAACTATAGTGGTAAGTATTACGTTACAGAAACACGTCATTTCTTTACTCGACGCAACTATACAACTGATTTCAGTGTGCGGGGACTGCGTGCTGGTAACTTATTTACAACCCTAGCATCACAGTTACATTTACAACCAGGTCAGACTTTTTTAGTAGGAATTGTCACTAATAATAAAGACCCAAATAAATGGGGTAGAGTCAAGGTTGAGTTCCCGACCTTAGCAGATAAAGATGAAAGCTATTGGGCGAGAATTGTAGCTACAGGAGCAGGAGCAAAGCGGGGTTTTGATTGTTTGCCAGAGGTTGGCGACGAAGTTTTAGTAGGTTTTGAACATGGCGATATTCACCGTCCATATATACTTGGTGGAGTATGGAATGGCAAAGATGCACCACCAGAATTGGTAACTGATGCGGTTGGTGCTAAAGGAGTAAGATTACGCACCTTTAAAACTCGTGTAGGGCACACTCTACAGTTTATAGAAGAAGTCAAAGGTCGTAGCGAAGTAGGTATTGTGATTGAAACTAAATATGGCCACCGAATTTATCTCAATGACACTCAAAAAGAGATAGAGATTAAAACCAAACGCGGTCAAAAAATTAATATGGACGATAAAACTCGTTCAATTTCCATCGACTCCACAGGTGATATTACACTCAAAGCTCGGAGAAATATAGATATTAATGCTACTGGCCTGGTAACAGTTAAGGGTAGGATAATCAATTTGAATTAGGGAGTCGGGAGTCGGGAGTGGGGAGTGGGGAATTAATTGAGAATTGTTATTTCTTCCCCTCATCCTCGACCTTTGGCGAATATGCTTAAATCTTCTAGATCGATATCTTTGAAGATAAAAGCTGACTAGTATTCATCATCAAACTAGGAACTAGGGATGTGGTTCGACTCCGCTCACCAACCGGGAGATGTGAGAGAAATAATCAACACCCATTCCCCGTTTCCTGTGGGCTGAGCGAAGTCGTACCCCTACGCTTAAGCAAGCTATCGAGAGCGTCTCCGACAGGAGAAGCCCATTACCCCTAATCCCCGCTCCCGGCGGCCCCGAGTTCCCCATTCCCAATTCCCCATATGGTTTACAGTCAACAACAGGCTTATTTAGGCAAAGGCTTGGCTTACCCACTGCGTTTAAGCTTGCAGGGAGGGATACAGCTTAGTTCTGAAGAAAAAAAAGTCCGAGAATCTATTTGGATTATCCTTCGTACTAGCGTGGGTGAGCGAGTCTATCGACCTAATTTTGGCTCGCGTTTGTCAGAACTGGCGTTTGCACCATTAAACAGTGAAACGTTATTGCTAATTCGCTTCTATGTCACTGAGGCTTTGGAGGTTTGGGAACCACGAATCACACTTGAAGAAGTAATAATTGATCCTGATCCCATCCGTGGCAGAGTAGACATCAATATTATTTATCGACTTAAAGATTATCCAGATACTTATAGCTTAGTTTATCCTTTTTACTTACTTGCTCCAGAGGAGTAATGGTAATTCGTAATTCGTAATTCGTAATTCGTAATTCGTAATTCGTAATTCGTAATTAAGACATACATAATTTATGAAATTTGATTTTTTACCACAATTACCTTCTTCCAATTTAGACGATCGCACTTTTGATGAATTGGTAGAAGAGTGTATTATGCGTATTCCTCGCTACTGTCCAGAGTGGACAGACCATAACCTCAGCGACCCAGGAATTACGCTGATTGAATTATTTGCTTGGTTAACTGACCAGATGTTACTCAGATTTAACCAAGTACCGCGTAAAAATTATGTAGCTTTTCTCGAATTACTAGGTATTCGTCTCCAACCAGCTGCCCCAGCACGTACCGAATTAACTTTTTATTTAAGTACTGACCTATCGGAAAGTTATACTATCCCGGCAGGAATAGAAGTTTCTACTATCCGCACCGAGACAACAGAAGCGATTACTTTTAGCACAGATTATCCTTTAATTATTGGCACACCCCACATCCAACACTTTTTAACCGCCCAAACCGTCGAAGATATTCCCCAGTCTCTACGCGAAAGAGTCACAAGTTCGTGGACTCGTCAATCTGACGGTTATTGGTCAGGCAATGAACAACCAATATTTGAAGAACAACCCCAGCCCGGTAACTGCTTTTACTTGGTAGTTAATTCTGATGATCCATTAGATGCTAATGTCTTAGAAATTACCTTCCAAGGGGCTGCGGCGACACCTGCGGGTATTAACCCCAATCAACCACCGCGTCAGTGGGAAGCCTGGAATGGGGAAAATTGGCAACCGATTTTACTTAAAGAAGCAGACGATGAGACGCGAGGTTTCAGTTTCTATGAAATCGTTCAACAGGGCGGTAATCCGGCCCAAGGAGCAGATATTCGTCTGCATTTACCGCAAAAATGGCCTGTAACTAACTTTACCGCCTATCGCGGGCGTTGGCTGCGCTGTGTCTTGTCACCCCTAGAAACAAATCAATCTGGTTATAATCGTCCACCGCGTATTACTGGTCTAGCAATGCGGTCAATTGGCGGTACAGTGAGGGCTAGTCACAGCACCTTAATTGAAGATGAGCGTTTAGGCATCAGTGATGGAAAACCAGGTCAAACTTTTAACCTACAACAAACGCCGATTTTAGAACGTACAGAAGAAGAATATATCTTAGTGACTCCCCCTAGTGGCTTGCCACAAAGATGGCAAGAGGTGAGAGATTTTGCGGAATCTCGTGCCCAAGACTTACATTACACCCTCGATTCGCTGACCGGCATAGTCCAATTTGGGCCGCTAATTCGTGAACCCAGCCAACTCAAACAACAAACAGTATTGCGATCGCGCATCCAAAAACCATCACAATTAGAACAAACTATAGTACAAGTGAGTGACCTTGCCGACCAACACGAACATCAGTACGGGGCAGTTCCCCCACGCGGTTCGGAAATTCGGATGGTTGCTTACCGTACAGGTGGCGGTAGAGAGGGGAATGTGCAAGTTGGCACAATCCAGTTTTTAAAATCAGCATTTCCGTATGTTGAAAGTGTAATCAACTACAAAGAAGGTATCAATGGTGCAGATGCGGAATCACTAGAACAAGCAGTAATCAAAGCACCCCGCATTCTACGCACCCGTGACCGGGCGGTGACTGCTGAAGACTTTGAAGTTTTAGCACAGCAAGCTAGTGGTGGAGCGATCGCTCGTGTACGCTGTTTACCAGCCACATCTCAAACTCAAGCGGGTATGGTTGGTTTACTAATTGTCCCCCAAGCCAATACAGATGGAATTGCCCAAGGCGAAGGCATTTCACCAGATAAATTTGCCCTCAGCGCAGCCCTCCAAGACCAAATCCTCAACTACTTAAATGACCGAAAATTATTAGGAGTCCAAGTATATTTACAAGAACCAGATTATGTGGGAGTTTCCGTACAATCCGAGGTTGCAGTAGAAGCCGTTTACGACAACCCCCAAGCCAAAGAAGAAATTCTCCGTCAATTAAGGGTGTCACTGTATAAATATTTAAATCCCTTGATTGGCGGCACAGATGGTAAAGGCTGGCCATTGGGGCGACCCGTCTACACATCAGATATTGTGGCATTGATGCAACAAACTCCAGGAGTGCGTTATTTAGGCCCAGTCTTGCTATTTCCCATCCGCAAGCAAGGCGAAGTTTGGAGACGCCAGCCGTCACCAGAACAACTAATAGACCCAGGCCCACAAGGTTTAATCTGTTCTTGGGCTGATAATACTCTGCGGTCAAGTCACGATATTCAGATTGTTAGTCGCTGAGGCAAAATTTTATGGTTCAAAGTCGTTCTAGTTCCGCTATCCGCATTCACTTAACGCCGATGCAAATCCCCGAAGCTATACCCGGTAAGGGTTTAGCAGCATTTGCTGGTGCAGATAGCATGGATGTGACAGGAAATAGCTTGCTTTTGCATCCTGGGTACGCCAGCGAGATGATTGTGCAAGTGCAAAACTTAGAACAGCGTTCCATCAGAATCAGCTTGCATATCGAAGGTAACTTTCCTACTCAGTGGTATCAAATTGGTACAGAAGGTAGTGAAATTCCGCCACTAGGACAGATGGATGCTGTACTGTATTTTGTAGTACCCGCAACATTTTTTGAAGATCAGCAAGCGATCGCCCCTGATCAACAAACCAGATTAAATCTAGACTTTCGCTGCCTAGTTAACATCCACGTAGACCCAGAGACTGACCAAGAACAAATTTATAAAAGCCAGGACTTTAACTTATACATCCGTCCCTACACCGACTACATGAAGTTTCTACCAGTCATGTATCGCGAGATAGACTTCATGAGTCGGTTCATGAAAATATTTGAGCAAGCCTTTCAACCAGTCGTTGATAGCTTCGACGTCATGTGGGCCAACCTCGATCCTTTAACATCACCACGGGCATTATTACCCTTCGTTGCCCACTGGGTTGCTTGGGAAATAGACCCAATTTGGGATCTCCAACAACAACGTCGGCTAATTCGTCGCGCAGTAGAGCTGTATCGCTGGCGAGGAACTCGTAAAGGATTGCGCCTTTATTTACATCTTTATACAGGTTTACCCTTAGACGAAAATTTACCCAATGAATCTGATAAACATATTAGTATCACAGAACCTTTTGGCCCTAGCTTTATCATCGGAGAAGCTCAACTAGGTAATGCAACTTTATCAGGTGGACAACCATATCACTTTATAGTCCGTTTACGTCCAGACCGTCCTCATAACGGCATCAACGAACAACTTGTCAGACGCATCATTGAACAAGAAAAACCTGCTTTTTGCACATACGAATTAATGATTGAAAATCCATCTAATACCTAACTACATTAAATAATTCGTAATTCGTAATTCGTAATTCGTAATTAATTCTGGCGTTGCTGAAAATATAAATTTATCTCACGCAAAGGCGCAAAGGCGCAAAGAATATGACACACCCTTTTCCAACACCACCCATCAAAACCTTTGAACGTCTGCAAGCTTCAGACGGTTTACTCATTAATGCCGAACGCTGGCGGGCGGCACATGAATACCACCGTCTGCGACAAAATGCTCAATATCAATGTTTAAATCAGCCAGGAATTGTCTGTGGTTTAGGTGTCCGAGATATTCCTGCACCTCGGCAAGTAGAAGCTAAGTTTCGTGACGGACGTTGGGTGCAAATTCAGCCAGGAATTGCCATTGATTTGGCAGGTAATCTAATTATTGTACCCAACCCTTACGACTTTCCCATTGACGTAGAAGTAGCCACTTCTGAACCAATTATGATCTACTTAGTAGCTGGCTATGTAGACCCTGATGAACTGCGACGTACACAGAAAAAAGATATTGTTCAAGAAACTTATCGTATAGATCAAGTAAACTCTTCACCAGAAAGTTTTGCTATAGAAATTTGCCGTATACTTTTACAACCAGGGCAAACTACAATTAACCAGCCAACTGATGTTTTCTTTCCTGGTTATAACAATATAGATTTGCGTTATCGTCGTCAGGCACAAATGCGTCCCCAAGCAATTGTGCGGATGGCACAAATCAACCACAGCGATGCAGAATGTGCCCGTAATTTCTTTAGTCTTTCATATTTATTACAAGCAGTAGAACCCCTATACTCTACTTTGCGGGGAGCTGATGAACCAGGTCAGGTTTCTTTGGCTGACAATATTCAAGAATATGACATACTTTATTTGACAGGTAGAGAAGCATTATCTTTAAATAGTCTTGAATTTGAATCACTAAAGATTTATTTAAATACAGGTGGTGTACTTTTAGTTGATGCACCAATAGATGCTAACCCGCTAATAGAAAGTACCCAAGCCTTAGCACAACAATTAGAAAGTCCTTTAAAACCTCTAGAAGAATTACAACGCAGCCATCCTTTAAGGACTAAACCTTTTTTATTTGCAGCAATGCCAATAGTTAACCAACAATTAATTCGACTATTAGTAGGTGGCGGAATTATTTTGGTAATTGGTGATTTAGCAACAGCTTGGGGACTAGATAGAGAATTTAATCTACCTCGTTTAACAATTCGTACAGCTCAGGAATTAGGAACTAATATTTTAAGTTTTGCTTGGAAACGGCGACAGTTTATCGGTCTGCAACAACAAGACAGTTCAGGTCAATGGTAATACTAATTGGTAATAACGCTCGTACCGACGCTTGATGACTCGCTCTAAGCGAAGCTATGCCGCAGGCTTTACGCTACCGCTGCGAAGCGCGTAATTTGTATCTAACGAATTACTTACTGTTCCAAATTAGTTCTAAACGCTGTTGAGCTACTTTTAGAGCTTTTTGGGGAGACTCACCCAATAATGTAGCCTCAATCGCTCTACCAAGGTTATCAGAAAGACGATTATATCCAGCTATAATTGGTCGAGCGCGTGCTTCAGGCATTTGTTCTATAAACACTTTTAACCAAGGTCTTTGCTGAACAAATTTTTGATAAGCTGCACTTTGAGTAGATTTCAAATTAACAGGTAAAAAACCTGTGCCAATACTCCATTCTGTTTGAAATTCTTCACTCAAAATATATTCTAAAAATTTGAGTGCGGCTTGCTCCCTCGCTGGTGTAGTTTTCATCAAATATATATTTCCAGTACCTGTCACCGTCACTTGTCCAACGCTTGCAGGTATAGGAAAAACTTCATAATCAATGTCAGATTTGGTGATGTAAGACCAAGGGCCAGTGATTTGCATCGCCACCCTGCCAGCAATGAAGCCATCTTCTTCATAACCTCGTTCTGGCAAAGACAGCGTTGCTGAACCATCTTTGAGTAACTCTTGCCAAAATTGTAAGGCCGCGATCGCTCCAGCGTTCGTTAAATTCGGTTTGTCATTTGTCACTACCTCACCGCCAGCACTAAGTAAAAAAGGGAACCAACTAAAAACTGTCCATTCTCCCTTTCCCAAAGGCAATAAAATTCCGTGCTGTTCTGGTCTATGGTCGCCATTACGGTCTATGGTCAGTTTTTT
The DNA here is from genome assembly GCF_059505385.1 of Desmonostoc vinosum. Taxonomy (NCBI): domain Bacteria; kingdom Bacillati; phylum Cyanobacteriota; class Cyanophyceae; order Nostocales; family Nostocaceae; genus Desmonostoc; species Desmonostoc vinosum. The sequence goes on along the minus strand of NZ_JCACKM010000023.1, from coordinate 50,357 downwards.
CGCAACTTGTCGCAATTCTGACCAAGTCTTTGGCGTTTGCGTAATTCCCGCCGCTTGAAAAAGCTTAGGCCGGTAAAAAATTCCCATGTTGCTGGTATACAGTGGAATTGACCAAAGATGATTGTCTAATTTCAACTCCTCAAAAAGATTAGGGCTAATTTCTGATTTAATCGGCAATTTTTCTAACCAATCTTCTAAAGGTAAAATCGCCCCTAGCTCTATCAATTGACCCGTAACTTGGGGGTAGAATGACAAAATATCGGGAGGTGATTTACCTACAACTGCTGTCAAAACTTTTGGTAATTGTTGGTCAAGACTACCAGCAAATATAGACTCTACTTGAATATCAGTATGAGTTTGATTAAACTTATCTACCAATTTTTGAAATACATCCCGATTGACAGGCGGATTAATCCCTTGCCAAAGTGTTAGATGAATGACATTGTTATCTTTTTGCGTCGTTCCCTGACAACCAAATAAAACTAAACACAAACTGAGAACAGTGCCTAAAATTAAAGCTGAGCGAAGTCGATATGTGAGAATTTGCCAAATAGAATTGACAAACTGATAAAAATAACTTTTGAGTTGCGATAGTAAAAGTATATTTTTCATGCCAAGTAGTTAGCCAGATTAAGAAATCTTCTCTAAAACACTCTTGGTAATACTAGTTTCTGCTCTTGTGTAGATATATGTTTGCGGTTCTTTGAATTTTTGAGTTTTAAAAACTTTTTCTGCCCGATGCCAAAAATCTGTATCTTCGCCATAAGCAATATTATTAAAACCTTGTAACTCAAAAAAGACTTGCCTTTTTCCAAAAAATGTTGGGCCTAACACGCATTCTCGCAAATTGATTTTTGCCCCTGCTTGAAAATAATCTGCTACCCAAATCTCTTCTTCTGTTGCAAAACCACCTTCTATTAAATCAACTTCCGAATTAGCAATCATATACTCAAATCGTGTATCCAAATGATTTGGTGCATATGCATCATCGCTATCAATAAATGTGATGTAATTACCAAAAGATGCTTGAATACCCACATTTTTTGCATACCAAAGTTTTCTATTTTGATGTTTCAAATAACGAATATTCTGGAATTTTTGAATATAAGGATTAACTATTTCAAAAGTATTATCTTGGCTACCATCATCTACTATCACTAGCTCCCAATTTGAGAAACTTTGAGCGATAACGCTATCAATACAATTATTTAGATATTTGGCTCGATTGTATGTACAAAGGACAATTGATATTTCTGGAGTTTGTTTAAAAATTACACTACTCATCATCAATAACTCAAAAACAACTAGATTATTTGGTCACAGTAGTTTTGCAAGAAGCATTAAATTTTTGATGTTTCTTCATTCTTATATCTAATAGTTTTCATTAACTGAAGCATCTTTAGGAGCATTTTTCACAATTACTGCCAGCGATAGGAGCTTGGAACCATTTTTTGGGTGTAACTTTTCTACTAAGCTGTTCCACATATAACTTGCATAATTAGGGCGGGCAAGATGCCCACCCCACAAGAGTTTTATTTAATTTGATTATGTAATTTAGATGTTTTTTAGCTTAGTGCTGCCTGTATAATACTATATAATTATTTTTCAGCCACAATACAAGTCACAACCGGGTAATCTGGATGAAAAACATCTAATTCTTCAATAGTCAATTCTTCGGCTGCAATTCCATGATAGCTAGCTATGACACTTATCGGATTACCATAAACATATAATTGCTGCCGAGAGAAATTCTTAAATATCCAACCCACACCATCAGGTAAAAATCGCCAGTAATCACCAGGAGTAGTATGAACTCTAATAGCACTTGGCACTGTAATAAAACATTTACCACCAGGTTTTAGCCAAGTGTAAATGTTTTCAACTGCTATCCAAGGGGCGTAACAATGCTCTAGAACATTCACGCTAATAACTGAATCAAAAGACTCAGGCTCTATAATTGATACATCATGAACATCTCCAACTATATCAACCCCTAAACCTGCTTCTAAGTTAAGAATTTTAGATGATGTACTCGAATTAATTTGATAAAAATCTTTATCTTTGGGAGTGCCACCTACCTCCAAAAGATTGCCAAACACTTGAGAGCGAATTTCTTCAATAAATTGATTAATATAATATCTATCAATAGGAGTTCCTCTAGTTAATCCAAATGCTTGACAAATAGGAACTGCTTTTTTCAGATCACCCCATTCTACAGAACCTGTAGCAGGTGATAACAAACCAATTCTTTCTAAATCTTCTACAAGTTTACTAAAATCTTCTATATTTTCAATACATTCTAAGTCATCTTTCAATTGACATTGAGAAAATAGCTGTAAAAGAACTTGGTAAGTTGCTTGACTTAATAAACCTAGTTCAAATTGCATGTCTTTCTCAATAAAACTCCGAAATCCTCTACCAAAAATTGTGACGTTGCCATCTGCTAAAAAAATTATAGAATCTTGGCTAAGATTACGATATTGTTCTAGTTCGATAATGGCTTTTTCTGGAATTGTAGCGTATTTAATTTCTTGAAATAATTGGTATGCTTTTTCTAGAGAATGTTCATGGACAAATATTTCTAGCATTATCAACCATGATTTTGCAGTGATGATTTCTGCTGTCTTCTTACTCCAGGCAAAAATTGCATATAATCGAGAATCTTCAACTTTCAAAAAGGCGTTAGTTACATACTTTTTTCGGAACATATTTTGCTTACCTAAAATTTCTCATTAACACTAAACAATAATATAGTAATCCGCTTTTGGTGCCCTAAGCGCGACAGGCTGGGAGTAGGGAGTGGGGAGTGGGGAAAAACCTTTTCGATTGGTACTGAATTTTTTCAGAGATCAAATAGGAGTTCTATATATCTATCTAATTGTTAGATAAATAACCAAAAATGTTGCGGCGAGCTAATTCTAAAATAGAATCACACATTTGACGTAGTATCATATAATTCGAGTTAATTTTGGAAAAAACTTGATGAAGACATTACCAATACCACCTTTTCTCAGCCAATATTGGCAAAATTCATTTAATTTAAAGCAGCACATCCAAGACTTTTTGCATATAGATACAGAAACACTAGAGATGAAGTTGGCGGCAGGTCAGCAACAGATGGCAGAATTAGGTCATAAAGATTTTGATTGGGAAACAGCAACTGCTTTTTATAGCGACAAAGTAGGAGAAATTTACTTATTTGAATTAGGAGCGTGGCATCTTTCAAGTCATGATTATATTGGGGATACACTGCGGTTAGTGGCAGATTTTGCTCAAGGTCGAGTGCTAGATTTTGGCGGTGGTATTGGAACTCATGCTATTGGTGCTGCTCTTTGTCCGCAAGTTGAGCAAGTCGTATATTGCGATATTAATCCGATTAATCGTGATTTTGTGCGTTATAGAACTGAGCAACTAGGTTTGAGTAAAAAAATTATTTTGTGTGCTGAAATACCTACACAAGAAACTTTTGAAACAATCATTACCTTTGACGTTTTAGAACACATACCAGACCCTAGCCAACAGTTACTCCAGTTCCATCAAATTCTGACACCCGAAGGTAAGATTATCATGAATTGGAATTTCTTTAAGGGTTTTAATCAAGAGTTTCCCTTCCATCTAGATGATCCGCAACTAGTTGATGTCTTCTTTCAAACACTCCAGAGTAAATTTTTAGAAATGTTCCAGCCTTACCTGATTACAGCTCGTTGTTACCGCAAGTGGATTTGAATTTCACTACACTTGATGCTTGATGTCTAAGATACCTTCATCTGCATCTAAACTCACCTCTACACCCACTGGTAACGCTGCATTGATACCGCCATGACCAAAAGGCAGGTCAGATACAATCGGAATACCTAAATCACCCAAGCGATCGCGCAAAACTTCTTCTACAGTAAAACTAGGGATATTTTGCGGCGGTTCACATCGACTAAAGCGTCCCAAGGCAATACCCCTAACTTTAGCCAAAGCACCACTCAAGCGCCACTGCGTCAGCATTCGGTCAATGCGGTAGGGTGCTTCTGTCACATCTTCCCACGCCAAAATTACACCATCAAAATGTGGTTGCAATGGTGTACCTAAAAGATGGGTAGCCACAGTCAGATTACCTGGCAACAAAATGCCATTAGCAACACTGCCACCCCACCCACAACCTTTGAGAGGAGAGAGAGGACGACCTTCCACCCAATCGAACAATCGCTCTGTTGACCACTCTGGCTCATCTGCTAAAGTGGTCATCACAGGGCCATGTACACCAGATATCCCCGCTTTATACAAGCTCCATAGCAAAGCTGTAATATCAGAAAAACCAATTAACCACTTGCAATTCTCAATTGGCCAAGTCCAGTCTTCCAAAATACGAGTGCTACCAAAACCACCTCTAGCACAGAGAATACCTCGACAATCAATATCTTTCCATGCGGTTGCTAGCTGATTGCGGCGATTTTCGTCTTTATCGGCTAAATAACCCCATCTGTCATCTATCTTAGGGATGACCTTTACTTGATAACCACGCGATCGCCAAATTTCCAGACCCCGTTCAAACGCCTCCAATTCTCGCAAAGCCCCACTAGGAGCAATTACTTGCAGCAAATCACCGGGTTTCAAGGGTGGAGGTAAGATTTTGGATTGCATTAATCAATGTGCGAATACTAAAAAGTACAGTATTTCACAAATGATAGGAAATTGGGAATGGAGAATTGGGAACTTGTACTGAGCGGAGTCGAAGTATGGGGATTGGTAAAAACTCTGAATTAATTACGAATTACGAATTACGAATTACATGCTCTGCCTCTTCGCAGCAACAACCTGTAACCTCATCCGTTGGCTGAAAATGAGCAACAGAAAATAAAGGCGATTGTTCAAGTAAGCAACCTGGGTACAATTGCCATTGTACAGTTGCAACATTCAAATCTTTGATCAGCCCAGTATGAATATCTAATACCCAGCCATGTACCATTGGCGCGTTTTGATTGTGCAGCGCCTGACGCATAATGGAAGTCTGGTAAAGATTTTTTACTTGTGCCAAAACATTAATTTCTGCCAAACGATTTAGACGTTCTCCTCTTGTTGGCAAGATATCAATTTCGTATTGGTTTTGCAAGTAGAGTTCTCGAATTGGGTTTACCCAGTTATCAATAATTCCAGTTGTTCTACTTTCCAATGCTGCCTTAATTCCACCACAATCATAGTGACCACAAACAATAATGTGTTCCACTTGCAAATGAGAAATTGCATATTCCAATACTGCGAGAAAGTTAATATCTGTCAGAGAAACTTGATTAGCAATATTACGATGTACAAATAATTCACCAGGTTCTGTGCAGGTAAAGTTAGTTAATGGTAAACGACTATCAGAACAACCAATGTAGAGAAAGGGTGGTTTTTGTCCGCTAGATAATTCGTTAAAATAATTCGGATTAAGAGCCAGTTTTTGGGCAACCCAATCTTGATTATTTTTCAAGAGTTCCTCAATTTTGTGGTATCTCATTAATAGATAGCGAAACCAATCATAGGTATCTTATAACATTTATTTATCTGAAGAGATAATAAACTTAATGCAATCTTCAGCCCACATTTTTTCGATGAGTTAGTGGACGCGATTTGGAAGGGATTCGACCTTGCCAAACGCGTAACAATACCCAAATCAAGTTTTGTTCTTTAGCAAGAATACCTAGCCAAGATTTGCATTTTGTAAATAGCATCTTGGCAAAAATGGCTTGACCACAACTCTTAATTTCCATGATTTGAACCTCGATAAATTCGCTCCATCTGTTCTGGAGAGAGGCGTTTCATTGGAAACCACTCAAATGCAGTAACAGGAGGTTTCTCAGAAGAATTAATATCATTGTGGTGGTTTTGAGGGGAACGCACTGCTACATTGGTATTTGGAAACTGACCCCAGACCGACTCATCTATCTCTGATTCTGGAAGCTGGGTTTGAGGCAAAACATAAGCGTGCTTCTGAGGATCGTATGCAAAAACTTCTCCTGTTTCAATGTGATAAATCCAAGCATAGATGCTGAGTTCTCCCTGATAGAGCTTAGAGTGAATCACTGGATAAGTTCGCAAATTCTCAATTTGAGTTAGAACATTTTCAGCGATCATAATTTCTAGCAGTTCTTCTTGGTTGTAGTGACTGTAGTGGTCTAGAACTAGCCTTCGAGTTGCCTCTGCATATTTCAGCCAGTCATGCACTAGCGGCATCTCATCGCTGAGACTCTGTAACTTCATTAGCCCTTTCATTGCACCACAATGAGAGTGACCACAAATAATAATTTGACGAATATCTAAAGCTTGGACAGCGTATTCAATTGTTGCACCTTCACCACCATTAGTTGCGCCATAGGGTGGGATGATGTTACCTGCGTTGCGAATGACAAATAATTCACCAACTTGGGCTTGTGTAATTAAATTTGGATCAAGACGTGAATCAGAACAGGTAATAAATAATACCCTGGGCTTTTGACCATGTGAAAGTTGTTCAAACAATTGTTGATGTGTCGAAAAATAGCTAGATTTGAATTCGCGCAGACCTTTAATTAATTTCTTCATTGCTGGGGATTATTTTTATTCGTTTGATGGGAATGTATAAAGAGTAACCTGTTGGCAAAGTATGCCAGATTCTAGCTAAGCAGTTGAAGTCCGTCAGCAATTAACGGTACGACTTACGTTTCTTTAGACCACAGAATGCCAATTTAAAACTTATCCATATAAAATCTCAGGTGGTTGCAACTGGGCGATCGCGTATATTGGTGCTGGGGTTCTCTAAAGACATATCAAGATTTTTTACTTGACTCAGCAACATCAGTTCGCTCAACAAGGGGAACTGTACACAACTGACTCCACCCTGCCGGAAGCCGCAGAAGCGTCTACAGCACTCAGTATGGTAACAGCTTACTACTTATCACTCAATACTAATGGTAAAACCCAAGCAAAAATCCCGACGTTCCAAAAAGCAGTCACAAAAAGAAACTCCTACCCTCACTCTCAAAGAACGATTAGCCCAAAAGCGCAAAGCAACCTTAGCGCGAAAAGAACTTACTAGCTTACTTACCACCGCCACCTTTGGCGGTGTCTTCTTAGGTATTCTGCTATTTTTTATTGGTGGAATTAAAGCAGCAGTTCCCGGACTCTTAGGGGTACTGATCATGTCCTTTTCCTTTAAGTATCCCCGCCAAGCCCTGTATGCCTTTATTATCTACGTACCCCTTGGCGGCACTATTACCTACTATTTGGGCAATAGTCCTATACTGCAACTAGCAAAAGACGCTTTTTACCTACCCGCAGTCATTGGACTGTGGCAAAGTTGCCGCAAACAGGGGCTACCTTTTATCATTCCCCAAGCGATTAAAATTCCCCTATACATTGTATTAGCCACTAGCATCCTCACAGTGTTATTTGTCAATGGTGGGCAACAGTTCAACCCCCCTAGCGTTGGACTTCTAGAAAAACCACCTAATGAATTTCCCTTAGGTATGGGAATTCTAGGGTTAAAAGTGTTTTTAGGTTACGTGCCATTGATTAGTTGTGCTTACTATTTAATCCGTAATAAGCAAGATTTTTTATTATTGTCTCGCATCCAAATTGTTCTAATTATTATCTGTTGCGCTTTAGGATTTATTCAATACCTATTACTACTAACTGGAGTTTGCGAAGGCACTAGAAACGCCGAAGGAAATGCTTTATTTACAGCATCTCTTGAAGCCCGATGTTATTTTGGTGGTGCATTAGTTTATAGCCCTCAAGAAGGAATAATTCGCTTACCGGGAACCTTTGTCGCCCCTTGGCAATGGGCATGGTTTTTAATAGCTAGCACCTTCTTTGCTTTTGCTACTGGTTTTACAGATCCTTCTATGACATGGCGATTGATTGGTTTAGGTTCTATGGCATCAGTCTTTATCAATGCCGTCATTTCTGGACAAAGAATTGCCCTAGCTTTAGTCCCAACTTGCTTTGGAATTTTATTATTGCTAACTGGGCAAATTGGCAACCTCAAACGATTTATTCCTATTGGTATTGGGCTGGCTTTAATTTTGGGAATTGCTATGATTACTAACCCAGCTGTCGTACAAGAGAGAACCGATAGTTTTACCAGTCGTTGGGCAGCTTCACCACCCCAAGATTTTATCGTCCAACAATTTGAAGAAAATTGGAAAAATGTAGATGGCCCGTTAGGAAGTGGTTTAGGTAGGGCAACTAACTCAGCTAGGACAATGGGTGCAACTAAATTAGTAGAAACATACTACCCCAAAGTCCTCTATGAAGTGGGAATAGTAGGAGTACTGACATTTTTAGGCTTAGTCACAACTTTAACAATCGCAGCCTTCCGGACATATCGTTCTATAAAAAACCGTAATTTCCGCAGTTACGGAGCTGCTTTATGGGTGTTTATATTGTTTATTAGCTATAACACTTACTACTATCCTCTGGATGTCGATCCAGTTGCTGTTTACTATTGGTTTTTTGCAGGAGTTCTTTTCAAATTGCCAGTATTGGATAAACAAGAAAAAGAAGATACCGATCCTCAACAAAAAACCAAAAAAAGACGCCTACAAACCAAATTTTAAACGAGGCAAAATGGTCAAAGTTATCGTAGGAGGTCAAAAACACCTCAGTACCCCTAATCTACCACGAAATTCTAGTCATAAAATCATTCGTCCTAAACCTTTTCCTACGGGTAGATATCCTATAGAAAAAATTTGGTATCCTTTGAGCAGTTTTTTCGCTTGGCAACCTTTACGGGAAAGATACCAAATTATTCATTCTTTTAACAGAATTATCTATACCAATAAACCTTGGTTTGTCACCTTTGAAGACCATCGAGTCTTATACAGAAACCCTCAAAATCAGGGAGAATCGATAATTTACGAACTATTGAATAATCGCTTAGCCCTCAAAAATTGTCAAAAACTCATAGCCATGTCAGACTATGCAAAAATGAGATTTTGTAACCGGGTAAATGGTTGGAAGATAGAAAAAGAAATTATTGAGAAATTAACTGTTATTCATCCGAGTTTTCCTGTTAGAGTTAATCAACCTAAGATTTTTCAAGATACACAAAAATTACAGTTAATATTTGTTGGCAACCATTTCGCCAGAAAAGGCGGAGTTGTTGCTTTAAGACTAGCTAAAAAAGCAGAAAAATTAGGTTTACCTCTTACTGTACATATAGTATCTGGACTAGAATATGGTGCAATACCCACCGATTTTCCAGATCGCAATAAATATACAGAGGATTTAAAGCTACTAAATCTCAGTAATGTTGTCTTTCACAAACATATTCCTAACGAAAAAGTCATCGAGTTACTATCGCAAAGTCATTTTCAATTAATGGCAACATTACACGATACCTATGGCTTTAGCGTTATCGAAGGTTTTTCCGTTGCTACGCCAGCTATTACAACTAATGTATGTGCTTTACCAGAGTTTGTTCGTCACGGTGAAAATGGATATATTTTAGAATTACCAATTAATGAAATTCGTCATTGGAGTAATTGGTTACACGGTGAAAAAACTAAAACTGCTGAATATTGGGAGATTGTCAACAGCACCTATGAATCTTTAGCAGAACAAGCATTACAACAAATCATCCAATTTCTTGATAGAGTTGATAAACAGGAACATTATGAATATTTAAGTGCAGGTGCATTATCGCAAGCACAGAATATGCATAACTCCGAAAAACAAAGTGAGTTATTCAACAACCTCTACGCGGCAGCTGCATTTAGATAAATAATTAAAAATTATGAATGATTGTCCTTTAATTACCGTAGTTATTCCCACTTATAACCGGGAGGAAGCACTACGAGATAGTATTGCAGATGTTCTCAAGCAAGAGTATCCGAATTTTGAAGTTTTAGTAGTAGACCAAACCTCAAAACATCAACCAGAAATTCAAGCTTACCTAGAAGAGGTAGCAATAGCCAATAAAATTAAATGGTTACGCCTAGATTGGGCGAGTTTACCAGGGGCGCGGAATTATGCAGTGCGGCGATCGCTTGGTGAAATAATATTATTTATCGATGATGATGTGCAGCTAACCCCCGGATTTTTAGCAGCCCATGCCAAAAACTATACGCAAAATCCAGAGATAGGGGCTGTTGCTGGACGAGTGTTTGACAGAATGAAATTAGGCGATTCTGGCGGGGATTTGCAGATTGAATATTTGCCTCCCCAAGCCATGGATCCAGGAATTGCTTGGTATCATATTGATTTAGTGCATACAACTAAACCCCAACAAGTCTTAACAGCTAGGGGTTGCAATATGTCTTTTCGCCGCGAAATTTTCACCAAGCATGGACTGAGATTTGATGAGAGATTTCGCGGTAGTGCTGTGCGGGAAGAATCAGATTTTTGTTTGCGAGTCAGACAAACAGGATATAAGATTTGGTACGACCCTGAAGCTTACTTAGTGCATTTAGGAGAAGAGACAGGAGGTTGTCATGATATTAGTATGCGATCGCTTAAATATCAACTCACCTTCTACCACAATCATTTCTTGATGGGGCTAAAAAACCTTACCATCACTCAAGCTTTACGTCTATACGCCCGTCTATTCGACTGTCACGTCTTAGGGCGTCCCCCTTGTCACAAAAGCGGTTCTCTTCTCAAAATTGCTACTCGTGCCATTTTTTACACCTTGGGTTTTCTCAAAGCCTTGGTTACTATCATCCAATCAATTTGGCATGATGGACAAATTTACAGTCAGTTAGATCAACAAGTTTAATAAGAGTCATTGGACTTCTTGCATAAATATTTTTTTGTTTCGCGCAAAGACAAGGCAGCTTTTGGGGGGAAGCTTCCCACCAAAATGTGCCGCCCCGTTGTAGCAAGTGTCATCGGGTTCCCCAACTTTTGGTAACTGCTACGCAAAGAAGAACGCAAAAAAATGACAAATAACAAATAACAACAATGAAAGTTTTAGTTGCTAGTCATACTTATATAGTAGACCTGAACTGTGAAAAGTTACGCGCTTTATCTAAGTTAGAACCAGGAATAGAGGTAACGGTAGTAGTTCCAAAACGTTGGAAACCAGGCGGTGTACAAAACAGAATTATCGAAACTGAATATCGAGATGAAGGAGCATTTAAAATAGTTCCAATTGCTAACTTCAGTCAAAACCATCAAGGGCTTTTGACTTTTGGCACTGATTTAATATCTTTGTTACGAGAGTTTCGTCCTCAAATTATCCAAGTCGAACAAGGATCTAGAGGACTGGCTTATACTCAAATGATTGCTTTAAATCAGCTACTGGGACTCAAAGCCAAAAATGTATTTTTTACTTGGTGGAATCTCCCTTATAAACTCAAATTACCAGTTGCTTTACTAGAGAAATATAATCTCAATCACAGCCACGGTATCATTTCTGGTAATCAGGACGGTGCCGAAATATTACGCCAACGTGGATATCAAGGGCCAATTAAAGTCATGCCACAATTAGGTATAGATGAAAAACTGTTTACTCCCCAAAAACAACCAGAATTAGCAGCTAAGCTGGGTATTAAACAAGATGATTTTGTCGTGGGTTTTGTTGGCAGATTTGTGCAAGAAAAGGGTTTGCTAACACTTTTACAAGCTTTAGTTTCTTTAAAAGATCAACCTTGGAAATTACTGTTGCTGGGACGGGGAGAGTTACAAGCCGAGTTAATCAAATTTGCAATAGAAAATTCTTTTCAAGAACGGGTAATTTTAGTAGAAAGCGTTTCTCACCATGAAGTTGCTAACTACATTAACTTAATGAGTACTTTAGTATTACCCTCAGAAACAACTTATAAATTTAAAACCTTAACTTCAGTTGGTTGGAAAGAACAATTTGGGCATGTAATCATCGAAGCGATGGCCTGTAAAGTACCTGTAATTGGTTCTGATTCCGGTGAAATTCCTCATGTAATCGGCGACGCTGGATTAGTATTTCCTGAAGGCGATCGCCAAGCCCTAGCTAATTGCTTAACTCAATTAATCGAAAAACCAGATTTTGCTCAAAGCTTAGGTGAAATGGGCTATCAAAAAGCCATGATAAAATACACAAATAAAGCTTTAGCTAAGCAGCAATTAGAGTTTTATCAAGAATTAGTTAATGGTCATTAGTCGTTAGTAAATAACTAATGACAAATAACAAATAACAAAAAAATGAAAATATTACAAATTGTCCCCTCAATTTCTCTGATTTACGGTGGCCCTAGTCAAATGGTACTAGAATTAGCTCCGGCGTTGGCAAAAGAGGGAGTAGATGTGACAATTCTCACAACTGATAGTAATGGCGATTCTGGTCAAAAACCCTTGGATGTTCCTTTAAATCGCCCAATTAAACAAGATGGTTATGAAATAATTTACTTTCGTTGTGCGCCATTTCGCCGTTACAAATTTTCGTTAGACTTACTCCAGTGGCTAAAACATCACGCGCAAGATTTTGACATAGCACATATTCACGCTTTATTTTCTCCTATCAGTAGTGCTGCTGCGACTGTGTGCCGTCAGTATAAGCTACCTTATATTTTGCGTCCTTTGGGTACTCTTGACCCAGCGGATTTACGCAAGAAAAAGCAGTTAAAACAACTTTATGTGGCAATTTTAGAAAGACGAAATTTAGCTAGTGCAGCAGCAATTCATTTTACAAGCAAGCAAGAAGCTAAAATATCAGAAAGATTTGGTGTAGCAACATTAGATTTAGTAATTCCTGTAGGTGTGAGTCCCATAAAAGAACATAGTGGAAGTTCTTTTTATAAACAGTTGGGAATACCAAATGATTTACCTTTGATATTATTTATGTCACGAATTGACCCCAAAAAGGGGTTAAATTTATTAATTCCGGCGTTAGAAAAACTATTAACGAATGGTTATAACTTTCATTTTGTTTTAGCTGGGACAAATCCTCAAGACCCAGATTATGAACAAAAGATAAAATCCCAAATTCAAAATTCACCGTTGCGATCGCACACTACAATTACAGGCTTTGTTACAGGTGAATTGAAAGTTAGTTTACTGCAAGCTGCTGATTTATTTGTCTTGCCTTCATACTATGAAAACTTTGGTATTGCTGTAGCTGAGGCCATGGTAGCAGGAACGCCTGTGGTAATTTCCGACCAAGTACATATATATCAGCAGGTGCAAGATAGCGAGTCCGGCTGGGTGGGAACAACAGATGTGCAAGCACTTTTTGAGTTACTACAAACAGCTTTGCAAAACCCCCAAGAACGCCAACGCCGGGGATTAAATGCCCAAAAATATGCATTACAACATTTTAGTTGGGATGCGATCGCTCGGCAAACAATCCAAGCTTACAATCAAATTATTTTTAATAAAAAGCTTTAACACTTATCAATCGAGGTATTGCTGTAGCCACTGCCTTGTTCAGCAGGGGTTTTGATTATTTCTAAAATTTTGTTTCAAACAGCTCAAGCCCGATTGGGGAATCGGGGTTTTGTGTCATGATGGCAAAGTAGAACACTATGCCTTTTTAACTACAGGGATTCTCACATGGCTCTCCGTCTTGGTGATACAGTACCCAACTTTACGCAAACCTCAACACACGGCGATATCGATTTTTATGCATGGGCGGGTGACAGCTGGGTAGTGCTGTTTTCTCACCCAGCTGATTTTACACCTGTTTGCACGACTGAATTAGGCACGGTTGCCAAACTAAAGCCAGAATTTGACAAGCGTAACGTCAAAGCGATCGCTCTGAGCGTTGATGATGTAGAATCTCACAAAGGATGGGTGGGAGATATCGAAGAAACTCAAAGCACCACTCTCAACTACCCAATTTTGGCAGACGCAGACCGGAAAGTTTCTGATCTTTACGACATGATCCATCCTAATGCTAATGCAATGTTAACGGTGCGATCGGTTTTCGTGATTGACCCCAACAAGAAACTTCGTCTGAGTTTCACATATCCCCCCAGCACAGGACGCAACTTTGATGAACTTTTGCGAGTCATTGATTCACTGCAACTAACTGATAATTACAGCGTAGCTACTCCGGCTGACTGGAAAGACGGCGATGATGTCGTCATTGTCCCCTCGCTGAAAGATCCCGAAGTTCTTAAAGAGAAATTCCCCAAAGGCTACGAAGAAGTCAAACCTTATCTGCGAATGACTCCTCAGCCTAATAAGTAAAAAACACAAAACAAAAGGACTGGATAAAACCAGTCCTTTATTATTTGTATTTATTGAATTTTTTATTTTAATAACGGGATTTTTTGCTCTTTAACTTCTGCTTCTTGCGCCGTCGTTCTGTAGAAGCAACTGCATGTTCAACCGGATAACCGACTACAGGGATTACTTGATATTTACGCTCTGATTCTAATTTTCTCAATTCAGTGTAATCAACCCAATGAATACAATCAACCGGACAAGTATCGATTGCTTCTTGGATGACTTCTTCCGCGTCCCCATCTTGACGAACCACGCGCGATCGCCCATAATCTGGTTCAATATAAAAGGTGTTACGCGCCACATGAGCGCAGTGCTTACAACCAATGCAGGTGATTTCATCAACATAAACACCCTTTTGACGTAGCACTCCACCTAATTCTGGTTCCAAACCAGAACGTTCAGGGGCATCCCGCAAAAAACCCCCTAACTCTGGCTCTAAACCAGAGCGGTTTTCTCCTTGTTCTTCCGACGACGGCAGAAGCTCAGACATCACGCACTCCAGCGCTGTACTACTAGACGAATCGAACCATCTGTATTTTGTTGTTGCTGGGCAACTTGAAAACCAACACGAGCAGTTTCTTTAACAACTGTTTGGTAAGCATAGCGCTGGGTTACTTGGCGCAAGAAACCATCTACAGATAGATCTTGCTGCCAGTATTGCAAGTCAGCCACCAATTCGTATTCCTTGCCATTCCATCTGAAGCCGATATCATAGCCATTTTCCTGTTCAATTGTAATTTCCGCAGGATGGGTTTGACCGCGATAGCCCCGTACCTCGCGTGGGCCTGGCTTCCAGTCTACACCCAACTCAGTCAGAGCATCTTTGAGAGAGTCAAGGTTACGGATTTGAGTTTTAATTTGGCTAAAGTGTGACATGGTGGTTCTGAATCAATAACACTAAACTGTTGTGAAAACTTACCAATCGCTGAAAGTGGTTTGCGTATTTACCACCCTAAGTTGCTGTACCTGGGCGGCAAAGTATTCTGAGGTTGTCTGTTGATTAAGTACTTGCCCCAGTTGCGCCTCTATCGCTGCTGTAACCTCAGCACAAGAAGCGCCTGTAATGCCAGTAACTTTCTCTTGTACCCGACCATCTGGATAGATTATGAACTCTAATGTCTCCATGCTTTTGGCAAACCACTATAGTACGCTTGAACTGTACTGCTTGATCTGATGGCTAAATACATAGCCGTTGAAACATCGTGTTTAGATACTAACTTGCCATTTTTTAACTAATGTTTCATCTTTCAAAATAAATATCTCAGAATATTTACAAAAATTATCAATCTTAGTAAGTACACACGTCTGTCATTAGTTAGTGTCTCTTAACCTCATTGATTAGTCAAGGTAATAATTGAGTTTGCTACGTAAGCAGCGAAAGCCCTAAAAATAAGCATTACAGTTACCATAACTAGCCAAGTTGGTTACAAAAATATAAAATTTATTGAAAAAATATATCATTATGATTGAGTTCACCGATGGGCGAGGCGGAATTCAGATTAGTATGGCTCAACCCAAAATGGTAGAGTATGCGATCGCCTCTCTTAGCCTTGGGAGTGAGTGCAGTAGTACTATAGAGTATGCCTTTGCACAAATATTTGAGAGAAAATTACTCATTCCATATATTCGTGAAAATCTGGGAGAGGTTCGTCAAAGTCATCAGCCAAAGGTAAAACAAAAGTTCCTTTTAAGGTATTAACACTGATATAGTTTCGCTGCATCTCAAATCATCAACAAAAACTTTCCTGTAAAAAAAATGCATTGGTCAGCCGAAGAACCAAGGATAATAAAGCATAATTAACCTTTATAGCTTTTAGCCATCAGCCAGAAGCCGGAATCTAAGACGGCAAATACTGAAGGCTTTTAATTCAACTCAACAAATTGACTATGAATACAGAACAGGCGAACAAAACAATCTGCGTCGGAGTACTGGGTTTCGGTGGACTCGGACAAGCCGCCACTAAACTACTTACTGGCAAACGCGAAATGATTTTAGTCGCAGCAGCAGATCAAAAAGGCTATGCTTACGCCGCTGAAGGTTTAAATACTCCAGAATGCATCGCCACCTACCAATCTCAAGGCTCAGTAGGTTATCTAGAACCAGTTGGCACATTAAGCAATAACAGTATTCAAGATTTAATCACTACAAGTCAACCTGTAGATGGGTATTTTCTGGCTTTACCCAATCTACCAAATGATTTTATTCCCTCAGTTGCCAAGCAGTTTATCAAATCCGGTTGGCGGGGTGTGCTAGTGGATGCAATTAAGCGCACCAGTGCAGTAGAACAATTACTAACGATGAAAGAGGAACTGCAAGCAGCTGGAATTACTTATATGACAGGGTGTGGGGCGACGCCAGGACTATTAACCGCAGCAGCTGCATTAGCCGCCCAAAGTTATGCTGAAATTCACAAGGTAGAGATTACCTTTGGTGTGGGCATTGCCAACTGGGAAGCTTATCGCGCCACCGTCCGCGAAGATATTGGTCACATGCCTGGTTACACAGTAGAAACTGCTAAGGCAATGACTGATGCAGAGGTAGAAGCACTACTAGATAAAACCAATGGCGTGCTTACCTTAGAAAATATGGAACACGCCGATGATGTCATGTTAGAGATAGCAGGGATAGTAGGGCGCGATCGCGTTACAGTTGGTGGTGTAGTTGATACTCGCAATCCCAAAAAGCCCCTCAGCACCAATGTTAAGGTGACAGGACGCACCTTTGAAGGCAAAATTTCCACTCATACTTTTACATTAGGAGATGACACCAGCATGGCAGCGAATGTCTGCGGCCCTGCTTTTGGCTATCTCAAAGCTGGTAAGCAATTGCACCAACGCGGCATTTACGGGATATTTACCGCTGCTGAGATTATGCCTCAGTTTGTCAAGTGAGGGGCTAGGGGCTAGGGGCTAGCCCCTCCTCACCCCTTCCCACCTCTTCAAGTACCAGTTGAGTTGTTTCCATAATAAATGGAAGTTCTGCACCTATAAGGCCTCGTTGAATACGTTCTGATGTTTCTGCAAAAACTACGAACAGAGGATATATAGTATTAGCCCCCTCATTCAAAATATGATTGTAACGGGGGGGCATGAGCCATTCGTAATCTTTATCTAACCAAACTTGGGTTTGTCGCCAACGTCCCAACAAATCAGAAAAGTCTTCATGAGGACGATGAATAAAGACTAAAATCTCAACTCCAGTTTTAATTTTCCACTCCGGATCGCACATTAAAATTGCCACATCACAGCATAAAGAAATCGCCTGTAGTTCTGTCGTTGCAGTTTTGCGAATTCGCACAACTGGTAAAGGTATAGTAATCATACTTTCATCTGGACGACGTAGACTAGGTATCATTTCTAGATAAGGTCGGTACTGCTTGAGTAGAGCGATCGCAGCCTGATGATTACTATACTCAGCCAAGCTAGCCTCATAGTGAGATTTTTGTACAGGCATATTTCTTCTAAAGTATTAATTATAAAAAATCAAGGATCAAGAATAAAATTTTCTACTCTTGATCCTTCTGTTTGCATCTTTTTTTTAGCCTAGTTTTTCAAATACCTTAAATAAGGGTAGATACATTGCTAACAAAATCGTACCAACCATACCCCCTAGAACTAAAATCATAATTGGTTCTAAAACACTAGTTAATGCTTTCACTGCTTGCTCGACTTCATCTTCATAGAAATCAGCAATTTTCATCAACATACCATCTAATTCTCCAGTTTCTTCGCCGATACTAATCATTTGAATTGCCATAGGAGGAAAAACTTTGTCTTTTTGCAAAGCTATACTAATCATTCCTCCTTGTTGAATTTCTAAGCGTGCTGCATCTATAGCATTAGCAACCACTTGGTTTCCTGATGTATCGCGAACAATTTCCAAAGAAGTTAAAATTGGCACACCTGAACGAGCCAAAGCTCCAAAAGTCCGACTAAAGCGAGCAACTGAAGACTTTTGAATTAAGTCTCCAAATAGCGGCATTTTTAAGGAAAGACGGTCAATAGTTTCACGACCGACACGAGTTTTGTAATACTGTTTATAGGCAATAGTAAATCCTACAATTAGACCGATAACCACAAAAACTCGCCAACTTCTTAATATTTCACTACAAGTCATCAAAAATTGAGTGAGAGCAGGTAACTCAGTTCCCAAATCTTGGAAAATCTTTGCAAAAATGGGAATTAAAAAAACAGTCATTCCCACAAAAATACCAGTTGCTAAAATTCCTACAACAACTGGGTAAGCCAAAGCTGATTTAATTTGATTTTGTAATCGCGCCACATCTTCTAATAATTTAGCCAACCGATTTAGCACTTCATCTAATACACCGCCTACCTCCCCAGCTTGAATCATACTCACATACAAACCATCAAAACAATCTGGATGTTTACGCATAGAGTCTGAAAGATTAACTCCGCTTTGAACATCAGTGCTAATATCTACCAAAGCTTGTTTTAATTTAGGATTTGTACACTGATCAGAGAGTACTCCTAAACCTCTGACGATCGCAACTCCCGCATTTACCAAAGCAGCAAATTGACGAGAAAAAACGGCTTTATCTTTTACAGAAACAGAGACAAAAGAGTTCTGGATTTTCTGTAAGTCAAAGTTTGTTTCAAAGCCCAAAGATTGTTTAAGTTCTTGAACTACAAAACCCTGATCTCTCAAATTAGTCCGGGCTTGCACCAAGGAGTTGGCTACAATCTTTTCTTTTCTGGATTTTCCTTGTGAGTCTCTAACACGAGCAACAAAAGTTGGCATAAATCAATTCAAAATTCAAAATTCAAGAGTTTTTAATTCTCCCCCTAACCCTGTTTTTTAATGCGCTCTAGCAGCTCCATTAGCAGCGGGTTTTGCACCTCCAGGCGGCGGTGTAGTACCGATAAGACGTTGAATTTCATCAGGTTTGGAAGTTTTAGACATTGCTGCCTCAAATGAGATAGTTCCTGCTTTGTATAAGTCAGCTAAAACTTTCTCTAAAGTTTGCATTCCTAATTTACCACCCGTTTGAATAGCAGAATAAATTTGTGATGTTTTACCTTCTCGAATTAAGTTAGAAATAGCAGGAGTAACAACCATAATTTCTTGAGCCATCACCCGACCATATTCACCTGGTTTAGGGTTTTTCTTGGGTACCAAAGTTTGGCTAAATACAGCCACTAGTGAGTTAGACAACTGTACTCTTACTTGGGTTTGTCTTTCATGGGGGAAAACATCAATAATCCGGTCAACAGTTTGTGCAGCTGAACTGGTGTGTAATGTACCAAACACTAAGTGACCTGTTTCCGCAGCAGAAATGGCCAAAGAAATTGTTTCTAAATCGCGCATTTCCCCTACCAGAATAATATCTGGATCTTCCCGTAAAGCTGCTTTCAAAGCATTAGCAAAACTCTTGGTATCTTCACCTAGTTGTCGTTGGTGAACCAAACTTTTAATTGGTTCATAAACAAATTCGATTGGGTCTTCTACCGTTAAAATATGTTCTGCTTTAGTGCGGTTAATCAAGTCGATCATGGCCGCTAGAGTAGTAGTTTTACCAGAACCAGTGGGGCCTGTCACCAAAATTAATCCTCTGGGCTTGTCAGACATTTCTCGTACCACATCTGGCAAACCTAATTTTTCAAAATTAGGAATCTTAGAACTTAATGCCCGTAAACAAGCAGCGTATGCACCACGCTCTTTATAAACATTCACCCGGAAGCGAGCCAAACCTTTAACACCATAGGAACAATCTAATTCCCAGGTCTGTTCTAAAGTTTTACGCTGGGTATTATTGAGCATACTAAAAATTAATCTTTGGCACTGGTCAGCAGTTAATACATCCTCGCCAATAGGAGTGAGTTTACCACTAATCCGAAAGTAAGGAGGCAAACCTGCGGATAAATGTAAATCCGAGCCTCCCATTTCAATCATCTGCTCCATTAAGTCTTCGATCATCATTTCCATAAATATTTATCCTTTGTCATCCCTTCAACTTTGCTCAAGGTAAGTTGTTATTTGTTCTTTGTTATTTGTCAAAAGTCAAAAAATTAATTTTGAATTACCCGCAGGGGTTGACTAATCTTGAAAACGAGATGTCATACAATACGGACAATCTAGCCATTCTGGTTTTAATTCAGCATTACAAGTCCGGCAGGTAAGACCGCTTTTACGTTTGGCTTTTAATTCTGCTTCTAAACCTGTATCAGTAAAGGTGACTCGATCTACTTCTTCTAGGGTGGTAGCACCTTGTTTAACTAAATCTAAGCTGTATGCCAGAAGGGTTTTCATCCCTTCTTCAACTGCAACTTCTTTAATACGTTCCGTTGGTGCTTCTTCGTTGATGAGAGTTTGCAAGTTTTCGCTAATTCGCATGACTTCATAAACACCACAACGCCCCTTATAGCCAACACCGTTACATGTCGGGCAAAGGTGATTTTTGGCTTTAGCTTCGGCGATCGCTTCTAATGACAAGCTGTTAGCCTTATAGAAGGTTAATCCTATTTCTTGGGAAGCTGACATCCCATAACGAGCGAGTTCCTCAGATGTGGGTGTGTAAGGAATGCGACAATCAGTACATACACGCCTGACGAGACGCTGAGCCAGAACGCCAATTAAGGAACTAGAAACCATGAAAGGCTCAATACCCATTTCGCCCAAACGAGCGATCGCTCCTGGGGCATCATTAGTGTGTAAGGTTGTTAATACTAAGTGACCAGTTAAAGCAGCCTCAATCGCTGTTTTAGCCGTCTCTTTATCCCGCGTTTCACCCACTAGCAGCACATCCGGATCTTGCCGCAAGAAAGCCCGCAATGCAGTAGCGAAATCTAGCCCTTTTTCTCGAATTACCTGTACTTGAGTAATCCCTGGCAGACTGTACTCAATCGGGTCTTCTACCGTACTGATATTAATTCCAGGAGAGTTGCGTTCTGATAGTGCCGAATACAGCGAGGTTGTTTTACCCGAACCAGTTGGCCCCGTTACCAAAATCAAACCGAAAGGTTTGGCCACCATATCCTGAACAATCTGCAAAGTTTCAGGATCAGTAATTAACTTATTCAATCCCAATTGCGTTGCAGAGTTATCCAAAATCCGCAGTACTACCTTTTCCCCGTAGCGACTGGGCAAGGTATTGACACGGAAGTCCACCTTCCGTCCCTCAAACATCCTGCGGATGCGTCCATCTTGAGGCAGACGCCGTTCGGCAATGTCTAAATTAGCGATGATTTTAAACCGAGCTGTCACCGCCGGGATAATTTTTTTCGGTAAAGGGTCAAAAGCTTCACGCAGCACCCCATCCTTACGAAAACGAATTCGTAAGTTTTCCTCTTGAGGCTCAATGTGGATATCAGAAACCCTCTCATGCAAAGCTTTGGCTAGGATTCTGTTGACTAGGCTGATGACTGGTGCATCCTCCGCACCCTTCATGGCTGCCCCTAAATCAGCCTCCATATCATCAGGCGCATCCTGGATGTCAAGGCCTCCAAGATTTTCTAAATCCTGATTGATATCCGTAAACTTTTCTTGTTCTAGATGTTTCTGCCGGACAGCCATTTCATCCAAATATTGGTTGATTAGCTGTTGGTAATCCTCTTGGGTAATCACCATCCGCTGCAAAACCAAGTTTTGGGGGCGTAAGATCCGGTTTAGATCATCAGAAGCCTCTAAATTATCCGGCGCGACCATCGCCACTAATACTGAGGGCGGGTTTTGGTCTTCATTTTTCGATAGTGGCACCAAGCGATGGCGACGACAAATATCCACTGGGATGAGGGTATCGATTAGGTTCCCCACCATCGTGTTACCTACTTGGTTGACTTCCGGATCAAGAAATTCAACACCGTAGAGTATTTTAAGTTCAAATAGCTGCTGTTTCTTATATTGCCTGAGTAACTCAGGTGACAGTTGTTGCCCAGTGATTGACTCTAGCACTTCCGTCAGTGGTCTGCCAGACTTGCGGCTTTCAATCAGTGCCTGTTTCATCTGTTCGCTATTGACATAGCCAGATTGCACTAGCTTGTTGCCGAAGGGCGACAACTCTGTTCTGGTGGTGAGAGCGGTACTGCGCCGTTGTGGTGAAGAGGATGTCATAGATGAGCAATGAGTAGGGGAAACCTCTCATTAGAGTATTCCCAGCCTTACAAGCAGAATTCTCATATACACTGATTAAATTTAATACTCCCTTCATAATTTAGGAACGGGGAAGGGGGAATAGGGAACTTGTACTTAGCGTACCCTTATGCTTAAGTAAGCTACGTGTAGCGTCTCTGACAGGAGAAGTATGGGGAAAGGGGTTTAGTATTGCTAAATCTTTACAGGGTATTGAGGTAAACTACCTATATTTCTGCTTTGCAGAATACATATCACCCAAACATCAGGTATCAATAATTATTAAATCCTTGCTCTCAAAAGAAATTTTGAATTCTCTAACCCCTAACCCCTAGCTCTCAGCCTACACTATGAGGTTCAGCATTTGTCACAATAAGAGGACGGTGACATGACATCCAGGAAATATCAGCACAAAATCAGCCTCGATAGCTAGTTGTTAATCACAACGATCGCAATATCCGGCGATGCAATGCTGTAAAAAGTATCTGGGATGAGTGGATAATGATGGACGAAAATAAACAGGTAAACTATACAAGCCAGCAATTGGGTGAACCAACAGAGGTA
Source organism: Desmonostoc vinosum (assembly GCF_059505385.1). Taxonomy (NCBI): domain Bacteria; kingdom Bacillati; phylum Cyanobacteriota; class Cyanophyceae; order Nostocales; family Nostocaceae; genus Desmonostoc; species Desmonostoc vinosum. Next base: position 27,550 of record NZ_JCACKM010000023.1, on the reverse strand, counting down.
AATCAAGCAATGAAGAGCGACTCCCCAGCCGAAATCAACTCTAACGAATTTGGCAGCGAAGTTACTGAGCAAGTAACAACCCAGGCTAATGTATCTGGAGATTCTGCAATTCCACAAGACAATGGCGTCGCTGCAACTGAGAAGACTGAAGTGGAAGCGGCTGCTTTGGCACAATTGACTCAACAAATCGAGTCCCTAAAAGCGCAATTAGACGAGCGTAGTACTCAATACATGCGAATTGCTGCTGATTTTGAGAATTACCGGAAACGCACAAGCAAAGAAAAAGAAGAACTAGAAGCGCTAGTGAAGCGGAATACGATTACGGAGTTGTTGCCGGTAGTCGATAATTTTGAGCGGGCGCGATCGCACCTCAAACCGCAATCTGATGGCGAGATGACCATCCACAAAAGTTACCAAGGGGTTTATAAACAATTAGTAGACTGTCTCAAGCGTCTCGGTGTATCCCCGATGCGTCCTGAAGGTCAAGAATTTGATCCCAATCTCCATGAAGCCGTAATGCGCGAACCTACGGATGAACATCCTGAAGGAACAGTGTTAGAAGAGTTAGTGCGCGGATATTACTTGGGCGATCGCGTACTACGCCATGCAATGGTCAAAGTAGCAGCTCCAAAGGAAGACACACCTCCTACGGAGGAAGATCAGTCGAGTCCAGCCGACAGTTAACCTGTAGTTGCTCGCCTCGCTGATCAACAGATGAGGGGGATGAGGGGGATGAGGGAGATAAGGGAGATGAGGGAGCAGGGGAAGAAATAATTCAAGTCCCCAATCCCCAGTCCCCAATCCCTAATCCCCAGTTCCCACTCCCCGTTTTTAGTGCCTGTTTACACTAGCCTTGGTTCTTCGCCAAAAAAATATCGCGCAGTAAAATACAGCAGAAGAACTCAGTAAAAATACTGGTAACTATGGGAAAAGTTATTGGGATCGACTTAGGCACTACTAACAGTTGCGTCGCAGTTATGGAAGGTGGTCAACCACTTGTAATTGCCAATACCGAAGGTGGACGGACTACTCCTAGTATTGTAGGATTTGGCAAAAGCGGCGATCGCTTGGTCGGTCAACTGGCAAAACGCCAAGCTGTCACCAATGCCGAAAATACAGTTTATAGTATCAAAAGATTCATCGGTCGCCGTTGGGAAGATACCGAAATAGAACGCGATCGTGTTCCCTATAACTGTGTTAAGGGTCGAGACGATACCGTCGATGTCCAGATTCGCGGACGCAATTACACACCACAAGAAATATCCGCCATGATCCTCCAGAAGCTAAAACAGGATGCGGAAAATTTCTTGGGTGAAGCCGTAGATAAGGCAGTAATTACCGTACCTGCCTATTTCACAGACGCGCAACGGCAGGCAACTAAAGATGCTGGTACAATTGCTGGGCTTGAAGTTCTACGAATTATCAATGAACCAACTGCTGCTGCTTTAGCCTTTGGTTTGGAGAAACAAGACCAAGAACAGCTAATTTTAGTATTTGACTTAGGAGGTGGAACTTTTGATGTTTCTATCCTCCAACTGGGAGACGGTGTTTTTGAGGTCAAAGCTACTTGCGGTAACAATCACTTAGGTGGAGACGACTTTGATAACTGCATTGTGCGTTGGATGATTGAACGCTTCCAAAAACAAGAGCAATTCGACCTTTCCCCAGATAAAATGGCACTGCAACGCCTACGGGAAGCAGCGGAAAAGGCAAAAATTGAACTCTCCAACATGGCGAGTACTTCCATTAACTTGCCATTTATTACCGCTGATAGCTCAGGCCCTAAACATTTAGAGATGGAACTTAGCCGCTCCAAATTTGAAGAGCTTTCAGGGCATTTAATTGAAGCTACCATCGAACCAATGGCCCAGGCACTCAAAGATGCAGATCTCAAGCCTCAAGACATCAATCGGATTATTTTGGTAGGTGGTTCGACGCGCATTCCCGCAGTCCAAAACGCTTTAATTAAGTTTTTCAACGGCAAAGCTCCTGATCGTTCTATTAATCCTGATGAAGCCGTAGCACTGGGAGCTGCTATCCAAGCTGGAGTGCTGGGTGGAGAAGTCGATAATCTTCTACTATTAGACGTGACTCCCCTATCTTTGGGAATCGAAACTTTGGGAGAAGTGTTCACTAAAATCATTGAACGTAACACCACAATTCCCACGAGTAAGTCACAAGTTTTTTCCACAGCAGTAGATGGGCAAACCTCAGTGGAGATTCATGTTCTCCAAGGTGAGCGCGCAATGGCACGAGATAACAAGAGTCTCGGCAAGTTTCTACTCACAGGAATTCCCCCAGCTCCCCGTGGTGTTCCCCAAATTGAGGTATGTTTTGAAATCGATGTCAACGGTATCCTTAAAGTTTCTGCCCAAGATAAAGGGACAGGTAGAGAACAGAGTGTCCGGATTACTAACACAGGTGGACTGAGTGCCAACGAAGTTGAACGGATGCGGCAAGAAGCTGAATTATTTGCTGAAGAAGATGATCAACGCAAACAATTGGTAGAACTGAGAAACCAAGGGGATAATCTATTGTTCAGCTATGAATCTACCTTAAAAGATAATGGTGAATTGATTGGTGAACAAATGAAAGTTTTGGCAAGTGAAAAAGTTTCGCAACTCCAAGCCGCCATGACAAGTGATCGCATTTCTGTTATAGAATTTAAGCAGCGCTTAGATGACTTTCAACAAACTCTGTTTGCCATCGGTGCCGATGTCTACAACCGCGCGAACAGCCAAAACGATGACGGTAATGAGGCTTCAGCTAATCCATTTCCTTCAGAAGTAGACCAACCCCTGAACGGCACTTTAATCCCACAGTTCAACTTTGATTTTGATGAAGAAAGTACCGCACAGGCTGATTATGAAGCGATAGATTAGGGAATGGACAAGAGGACGCGGGGACACGGGGACGCGGGGACACGGGGACGCGCGGAAAATTTCTCCCTCATCGTACATTCAAGGGTTTGAGACTAGGCTGTTACAAAGTTCTGTTCGTCGGAGACGTTGCCGTAGGCTGGCGCTCAGACTTTGCGCTACGTCTACACGTAGCATATTTTGAGTCGGGGTTTAAATCCCCGACTCAAAATGTCTTTAATGGGCGAATTTTGCACTTCGCAGCGGTAGCGAGTCATCGAGCGTCGGTACGAGTGTCAGCGGTAACGACACAGGAGCGTCGCGTCATTTTGAATTTTGAATTGTTAACTCCCTCATCTCCCCTGCCCCCATTCCCCAAAGGTTTGGTAGATTGTAGAAGCGAATTGCCATCTGTGGCATAGTGTCTTAGTACAGATGCGATCCAATGCATATGGGGGTTTTCCACACCTAATGGTGCGGCTAGCTCCTCTAGTTAATAGGCGAGATTTTAACCTGCTACGTAGCACAATTGTAAAAGAGACAGTCTTAGGCAGTAAAAAGTCTGAACATAAGCTTTCGTTAGCTTTTGTTGTCTCCTTTGAAAAAAGCGCTTGTTGCTCCAGACTTGGTGATGATTTTTGTAAAAAGTAAAAGGTACAATCAATTATTAATATAAGTTAACTTTTGCCTTCTGCTTTCTGCTTCCTTACTTCTAACTTTTACCTTTGCTATATGGCCCGCGACTATTATGAAATTCTGGGTGTCGCTCGCGACGCCGACAAAGAGGATATCAAACAAGCCTATCGCCGCTTAGCCCGAAAGTATCACCCAGATGTGAACAAAGAACCGGGAGCGGAAGAGCGCTTTAAAGAAATTAACCGCGCTTATGAGGTACTCTCAGAGCCAGAAACTCGCACTCGTTACGATCGCTTTGGCCCAGAGGGTGTATCAGGTGCTGGTGTCGGTGGCTTCCAAGATATGGGCGATATGGGCGGCTTTGCTGATATTTTTGAAAGTATTTTTAGTGGCTTTGCTGGTGGTATGGGTGGCCCAACGCAGCAGCAAAGGCGACGTGGCGGGCCGGTTCGAGGTGATGATTTACGCCTAGACCTGAAGTTAGACTTTCGAGAAGCTGTATTTGGCGGCGAAAAAGAAATTCGGATTTCACATTTAGAAAACTGTGAAGTCTGTAATGGTTCCGGTGCTAAGCCAGGAACGCGCCCTCGGACTTGTTCAACTTGTAGCGGATCGGGTCAAGTACGCCGTGTCACTAGAACACCCTTTGGTAGTTTCACTCAAGTTTCTACATGTCCCACCTGTAATGGTACGGGAACAGTCATTGAAGACAAATGTGAAGCCTGTGACGGTAAAGGCGCAAATCAAGTCACCAAGAAACTCAAAATTACTATTCCAGCAGGGGTAGATAATGGTACGCGCTTGCGAATCTCTCAAGAAGGGGATGCTGGTCAACGTGGTGGCCCTCCCGGAGATTTGTATGTTTACTTGTTTGTCAACGAAGATCAGGAATTCCATCGAGACGGCATCAACATTCTCTCGGAAATCAAAGTCAGCTACCTGCAAGCGATTCTAGGTTGTCGTTTAGAAGTAGATACGGTAGACGGCCCAGTGGAGCTGATAATTCCTGCCGGAACTCAACCAAATACCATCATGAAACTGGAAAATCGCGGTGTACCACGCTTGGGAAATCCTGTAAGCAGGGGCGACCATATGCTGACAGTATTAATTGATATTCCCACAAAGGTAACTCCAGAGGAGAGGGAACTATTAGAGAAACTGGCTAAAATTAAGGGAGACCGCACTGGTAAAGGTGGTCTAGAAGGATTCTTGGGAAATCTATTTAAGTAATGAAGCCCTCCTCCCTTTCAACTCCTGATGCTCAACTCGACTTGCGTGGCACCCCTTGCCCGATTAATTTTGTGCGGACAAAATTGCGTTTGGAAACGATGCAACCAGGTGGCTTGCTCGAAGTCTGGCTAGACTCTGGAGAGCCAATTGAGCAAGTTCCTGATAGTCTGGCAATGGCGGGCTATTTTGTGGAACAAATTACAGACTGCACTGATTATTTTTCTCTGTTAGTACGCCGTCCAGTTACTGGCTAATGAGAGGGGAAAACTTGAGTGCATCTGAACAGTTAATTGGTACAGTGCTGGCCGTGCAGGCTAATTTTTACCAAGTACAGCTAGATCAACAACAACAGATGAGAGGAATCAGGGAGAAGAAGGAGCAAGAACCTTCTCAGCTTCAATTTCTCCTGTGTACTCGGAGAACACGCCTTAAAAAAATTGGGCAACAGGTGATGGTGGGCGATCGCGTCGTCATTGAAGAACCTGATTGGGCTGGTGGTAGAGGGGCGATCGCTGATGTCTTATCGCGTCAAACTCAGCTAGATCGTCCACCCATTGCCAATGTCAACCAAATTCTGTTGGTTTTTGCCGTCGCTGATCCACCTTTGGAACCTTATCAGCTAAGTCGGTTTTTAGTAAAGGCTGAATTTACTGGCTTAAATGTGATTTTATGCCTCAATAAAAGTGATTTAATTTCATTGCAGGTGCAGCAGCAAATTAGCGATCGCCTACGAGGTTGGGGATATCAACCGCTATTTATAAGTGTCAAGAATGGCGTAAATATCGACCAAGTAGCTAATTATTTGAGCGATAAAATTACTGTAGTTGCTGGGCCTTCCGGTGTGGGAAAATCTAGCTTGATTAACGGGCTAATTCCCACTGCTAAACTGCGTGTAGGAGAAGTTTCGGGGAAATTAGCTCGCGGTCGCCACACTACGCGCCATGTAGAATTATTTGAGTTACCTGATGGTGGCTTGCTGGCGGACACTCCCGGCTTTAATCAACCTGATATTGACGCTACTCCAGAAGAATTAATACATTATTTCCCAGAAGCCAGAGAACGGTTAGCTGTTGCTAATTGTCGGTTTAATGATTGTTTGCACCGAGATGAACCTGAGTGTGCTGTGCGAGGAAACTGGGAGCGATATCCACATTATTTGGAATTTTTAGATGATGCGATCGCTCATCAAACTCAGCTCCATCAACAAGCCGATCCAGAATCTAGCATGAAGTTGAAAACTAAAGGTAAAGGGCAACAACAGTATGAACCAAAACTAGAAAGTAAAAAATATCGCCGTATTTCTCGTAAAACTCAACAGCAAGCTTTGCAGGATTTATATCAGGATAGTGAAGAATAAAAAGGTTTTTCGAGTCAATAATTTGCTCAACCTAAATAAAGGGAACAGAGAACTACAAATTTATGATTGCTCAGTCCCGCTAGCATAGAGACAAAAAAATGCCTAGTCTACCGCAGTAGGCATCGCTACGTTTCAATCTGTTGCCATTGCTTTCAAACTGAGTTCACCGAAAGTAGAATTTTTCCATCAGGCAATATAGTGCTGTGAATCAAATAATCTCTAACCAAGTTCGTTGGACAACCTCAGACCTAGAATTACTCGCAACTGACGAATGGAAGCGCTATGAAATTATTGATGGAAAACTGTTTTGTATAATGCAGGCGATCGCGCAAACGACAATCGAAAATTTCTATTCCTAATCCTTCACGTAATTCGATCCACCGAATATATCCCTACTTGATCACAAATTTAAAACTTGTATAAATAAACACTTGTAATTACTTATGAGCGCCCGCTCACTCACGCTAACATGGAAACAAAAAAGTGCGATCGCAATTATCTTGACAAAACGTTGACAAACAGCAGGTATTGATCTGGAGCGAGTATTTGAGAACTGGGTTAGAGACTGGGAACTAGGAAGAATTTATCTTTGATTCCTAATACTTGAGACAAAACTACTATCACAAGGACGATAAAGTCTTAAAATATTGTTAATTTCTGCCAACCCTCGACTTCACTTTACAAGTATCACCCCAGAATCACTATGGCTATTGGCTACGTCGCGCTTGTACTTCATGCACACCTGCCCTTCGTTCGTCACCCAGAAAGTGACTATGTGCTGGAGGAAGAATGGCTCTATGAAGCCATTACCGAAACCTACATTCCTTTATTGAAAGTATTTGAAGGCTTAAAGCGAGACGGCATCGACTTTAAAATCACAATGAGCATGACACCGCCTTTAGTGTCGATGCTCCGTGATCCCTTACTGCAAGAACGCTATGACGCACATTTAGCCCAACTAGAAGAACTTATAGAAATGGAGGCTGAGCGTAATCTCCACAATGGGCATATTCTTTATCTAGCTGAACATTACGCTACTGAATTTAACGAAGCGCGTCAGATATGGGAACGCAACAAGGGTGACTTGGTGACAGCTTTTAAGCAGTTTCAAGACTCTAACAATTTAGAAATCATCACTTGCGGCGCTACTCACGGCTATCTACCGTTAATGAAAATGTATCCACAAGCAGTGTGGGCACAAATACAAGTAGCTTGCGAACACTACGAAGAAACCTTTGGACAGGCACCTAGAGGTATTTGGTTGCCAGAATGTGCTTACTATGAGGGTGTAGAGCGAATGCTGGCAGATGCCGGTTTACGCTACTTCCTCACTGATGGGCATGGCATTCTTTACGCCCGTCCTCGTCCGCGTTTTGGTACCTATGCCCCGATTTTTACTGAAACTGGTGTCGCAGCCTTTGGTCGAGATCATGAATCTTCGCAACAAGTTTGGTCTTCTGAAGTGGGCTATCCAGGCGCTGCAGAATATCGAGAATTTTACAAAGATTTGGGTTGGGAAGCTGAATATGAATACATCAAGCCCTATATCATGCCTAATGGCCAGCGTAAAAATACGGGTATTAAGTATCATAAAATTACAGGTCGTGGTTTAGGTTTATCTGATAAGGCACTTTACGATCCTTATTGGGCAAGAGAAAAAGCAGCAGAACATGCTGGCAACTTTATGTATAACCGAGAGCGGCAAGTTGAGCATCTCCATGGGATCATGCAGCGTCCGCCAGTGATTGTTTCGCCCTATGACGCAGAATTATTTGGGCATTGGTGGTATGAGGGGCCATGGTTCATCGATTACCTATTCCGTAAGTCATGGCATGACCAAGGAACTTATGCAATGACTCACTTGGCGGATTATTTACGAGCAGAACCGACTCAGCAAGTTTGTCGTCCTTCGCAATCTAGTTGGGGTTTTAAGGGATTCCACGAATATTGGTTGAATGAAACGAATGCGTGGATTTACCCACATTTGCACAAAGGTGCAGAGCGGATGATTGAAATATCGCACCTAGAGCCAGAGGATGAATTACAGTGGCGAGCGCTGAATCAAGCAGCGCGAGAACTGCTACTAGCTCAATCTTCTGACTGGGCGTTTATTATGCGGACGGGAACGATGGTACCCTATGCAGTTAGAAGGACGCGATCGCACCTCATGCGCTTCAATAAGCTTTATGAGGAGTTGAAAATTGGCAAAGTAGACAGTGGTTGGCTAGAAAAAGTCGAGCTAATGGATAATATCTTCCCTAACATCAACTACCGCGTCTATCGCCCGTTGTAATGATTTGACATAAAAGTAAGGACAGTTGCATACAGCCTGATTCCAACCGGGAGCAAACTGTCCATTGCTAAATTTACCTGCAATCTGCTATATCAGTTTGAAAACACGTCCTATTCTCTATTCAAGCTAAACAAGCACGAAAATCTTGTTTAAGTTGCGCTTCATCCAGATTGCGTCCGATAAAAACTAGCTCATTCTTACGGGTTTCATTTGGTTTCCAGGGGCGATCAGATCTGCCATCAAATATCATATGCACCCCTTGAAATACAAATCTATTGTCTTCTCCAGCAATGTTTAAAATACCTTTCATTCTAAAGATATCTGGCCCTTGAGTACGCAGTAATTCAGAAAGCCAAGCGTTTAGTTTTTGTCCGTCAATCGCACCCGTTTCTAATAAAGCTACAGAAAATACACTGTCATCATGTTCGTGAGTATCTTCGCCTAAAAAATTTGGGTCAACTTCTAACGCGCGGTCTAAATCAAAAGCTTTCACGCCCAATAAGGCATCCATTTTGAGTTCAGAATTACGTGTCCGATAGATTTTTGCCATGGCATTCATCGACCGAATCCGCTTTTCTAATTCATCTAATTCTTGCGGTATTACCAAATCAGTTTTATTCAGTAAAATCACATCAGCAAAAGCAATTTGTTCTTGCGCTTCATCTGCATCCCAGTGCTGTTGAATATGCTTAGCGTCTACCACTGTCACCACAGCATCTAAAGATAGTTGACTTTGCATATCTTCATCAACAAAGAATGTTTGAATCACTGGTGCAGGATCAGCTAAGCCAGTAGTTTCTATGACTAAATGGTCAAATTTATCACGTCGCTTCATCAAATTGCCAATGATGCGAATCAAATCACCACGCACTGTACAACAAATACAGCCGTTATTCATCTCAAATATTTCTTCATCTGCATCGATAATCAATTGGTTATCAATGCCCACTTCCCCAAATTCATTAACGATCACAGCTACTTTTTTGCCATGTTCGTAGGTGAGGATGTGATTGAGTAGAGTTGTTTTACCTGCTCCCAGATAGCCAGTTAAAACAGTAACAGGAACTGAATCTGTGATTACGTCAGACACCATACTCTCATGCCTCTTTTCTCACCATATGGATAATCATTATCGCTGATCATAAATCTTTTTATATTTTTGTGCGAACTGGCGTTTGCTTAGTGCTTAGGTCAAATAATTGCATAAAATCCAGTAAAAACAGCTATTTTTTCGATTTGTATGGTAGTTTACGGTTTCTGTCTCCTTTAGGTTACGATTAGCTTTATTTTCTAAGTGTGTCTACAACTCAATGACAAAACCTGCTGATGTTAGCACCAAAAGATTAATCAGTCTCGCGCCCGATAACTGGGTAAGATGGGTGACTCAAATCCCCGATATTGTTGCTGGAGAAATTCTCAGTGGTGAATTTCAGTGGATAAGTCGAGAAAGTGATGTTTTAATCCGTGTCAACAGTCTTGAGTATGGAGAATTTCTTGTTCTCAATGAAGTGCAACTGCGCTATCAATCGAGAATACCACGCCGGATACGTGCATATGCAGCACTTGCTGAAGAAAAATATTATTTACCAATATACCCTGTTCTGATCAACATTCTAAAAACTGGCAACAACGAAATACCCACGAGCTTTATCTCCAATCTTGCAGGATTACGGGCAATACAAGATTATCGGGTAATTAACCTGTGGGAAGTTGATGTCAATATTGCTTTTCAACAACCGTTACCATCCTTACTGCCGTTTGTCCCCATTCTCAAAGGTGGCGAAAATGAATCTACCATTAGAGAAGCATTACAAATTCTGCGTGCAGATGAACAACTAAACCAACTGGAAACGGTATTAGCTTTTTTTGCTACGTTTGTTTTAGAGAGTGGGTTAGTTCAGGAAATTATGAGGTGGGATATGACTGTGTTACGTGAATCGCCTTGGTATCAAGAAATTTTACGCGAGGGAGAAGCACGCGGAGAAGCACGCGGGGAAGCACGCGGAGAAGCACGCGGGGAAGCACGCGGGGAAGCACGCGGGGAAGAACGTGGACGGCGAGAGGAATTATTTTCAGGTATTGAATTGGCATTAGAGATTAAATTTGGCAACTCCGGTTTGGAATTAATGCCTACAATCTATCAAATTGCTGATTTACAGCAATTAAAAAGTATTCAACAAGCTATCAAAACTGTAAACACTATTGAAGAGTTCCGGCAACTTCTGTAGTAATTTAAGTAAGGGAACGGGGAAACTAAGCCACTCACTATACAAGTAGGGTTTTAACCGATGTGCGTGATGACATGAAAATAGCCCAAAAGGAAATCTTTGGGCCAGTGATGAGCATTATCAAATTTAAAGATATTGATGAAGCAATTCAACGGGCTAATAGTACGATGTACGGACTTGCCGCCGCAGTCTGGACAAAGGATATCACCAAAGCACATGCGATCGCTCATAACGTGCGTGCTGGTACTATCTGGTATCGGTCGAGAACTAGGTGAATATGGCTTGCAGCAATACACCGAAGTTAAGACAGTTACTGTCAAACTGTAAGAAGCTAGAGGGAAGATGAGGGGGATGTGGTTCGACTCCGCTCACCAACCGGGGTATGAGGAAGTAAGGGAATAACTCTTGATTCTTGACTTTTAACCAATTCCCCATTCCCCATTCCCTATATAACTACTTGCTTTCTTCTGCTAACAGTTGCACCCACGATTCCAACTGCTAAGATTGCAGCGACCATACCAGGCTCTGGTACGCTTTTTTTCTTGCCCACTTTGATTTGGAAAGCGAGATTAGAATTAGATGGTCGTGTGCCCGTCCAACTCATAGATGTTTTACCAGTGATTGTAAATTTAGTGGATGACACATCCTTAATTTGTAAATAATCTATGTCTCTACCGTTAGATGTACCTGTAGAGCCTATAGAAGAGATGCTACTCACTCCTGAAGAATTCGTTATTGCTTGACCATTAAACAGCAAGTTACTCAGCGTCATAATGCTGTCTGTCGTATTGCTGTTTTTTACAGCAGCAGTACGGATAAAGATATCACCTATTTCACTGTTGGCTGCTACTTTTGTGGTGCTTATGAGTGTGTTACCAACGGTGAATTTAACTTCGCTTCCTGTATATGCCAGGGTAAAGTCCCATAGTGTACCACTATTACCCCAATTAAAGTTCTTTTCGTCAAGAACCGGAGCGCCTAATACAACATCACCATTAATCTTTACTTCCTTCTGTGCCATACCTCCACTGTCACCAACCCGACCTTCAGCAACAAACAATTCTTCAAACTCTTTACGATTCACTAACGATATAAATTCAGTATCTGTAGTCCATGCTTTGGACTCGAATGTCACCGCTTGGGCTGGGTTGATTGCTGCAAATGACCCCAGTGTTACTAAACCTAAAATTAGAAATGATTTGTGTTGATTTATAGATTTGCCTAAAGACAGCATTTTTATCTCTCTCAAATAACATATCAATTACAAACCCAAGCTTAAAGTAAGGTTTTCTATGCTGTCTATAAAAAGCTCTATTTTTTACTAAAAATTCTATTAAATATAAAATATTGCTTATTGTTAAGTATAAGCACTTAATAAGCTTGAATAAATAAAATTGAAGATTTTAAGTGAAAGTACTTAAGTTACCATTTTTTAGAAAAGTAAGGAATTCAGTTGTTCATAAATTAATGACCAAGGTCATACATCAATTTGAAATTACTAGTGACTTTGGTCATACATTGATTAGCGGCTTTTTGATCGATAATTACTTACATGAATTTATACGATAAATGCATCAGGCAATTGTTCAATACAGTTCAGATAAAACCTTGGTGAGTGCAATGGTTCAAGCGCGGTTGGCAGCTTACTTATGTAGAAATGTTGCATTGTCACTTTTCTACTAACAATACTTTCACCAATAACCTTTAACTAAATGTATTGGACTATGGCTTGGTGGCGATTTTTCCCAAATTGATAGTAAATATGACAGTTGATACATCAAACTCTGTAGATTCACTACCTTTGATTCCACAAGCAAAAAAAAAGAGCAAGAATCATTGGTTATCTTGGCTATTTCTGTTTGGTCTTGTGGGTGCAATTGGTTATGCAGTTTACTACCAAGTAGCTGTACTTCCTAAGCAAGAAGCAAAACAGCAGATGATCACTCAGTCAGTAGAAAGGCAAAGTATGCCAATCACAGTTTTAGCTAACGGTACAGTCAAGCCGGAAAGGTCTATTAATGTTAGCCCAAAAAATTCCGGCATATTGAAAAGACTGCTGGTAAAAGAGGGAGATACTGTCAAACAGGGGCAAGTGCTTGCTTACATGGATGATTCTAATCTGCAAGGGCAACTCACCCAAGCAAGAGGACAACTAGCTCAAGCAGAGGCAAATCTGCAAAAGGCGCAAGCAGGTAACCGTCCTCAAGATATTGGCCAGGCACAGGCACAATTAGAAGAAGCCCAAGCAAATCTACAAAAGGCGCAAACAGGCAATCGTCCTCAAGACATTGCCCAAGCGCAGGCACGCCTACAAAGCGCTCAAGCTAATTTGAGTAAAGCAGAAGATGATTTTCGCCGTAACCAGCAACTATATAATACTGGGGCTATTTCTCTTCAGACTGTAAATCAAAAACGCAGCGATCGCGACAGTGCCCAAGCTGCTGTAAATGAAGCACAGCAAGCATTAGCTTTGCAAAAAGCTGGGTCACGTCCAGAAGACATTGAACAAGCACGATCTGTAGTGAAACAGAGACAGCAAGCTTTGGCATTGCTAAAAGCCGGAACGCGCACAGAAGATATTGAAGCAGCCCGTGCCCAAGTCATGTCTGCGCGTGGTTCATTACAAAATATCCAAGCCCAAATCAATGACACTATACTCCGCGCACCTTTCGATAGTATCGTCACCCAAAAGTATGCCGATCCTGGTGCTTTTGTAACTCCCACAACATCAGGGAGTTCTGTTTCTTCGGCAACTTCTTCTTCCATCTTGTCTTTGGCTTCGACAAATCAAGTTGTAGCCAATGTCGCTGAATCGAACATTGCTAAAATTCGTCTGGGTCAACAAGTCACAATTCGAGCAGATGCTCATCCAGGAAAAACTTTTACAGGTCGAGTTAGTCAAGTTGCTGCCCAAGCTACAGTAGAGCAAAATGTCACCAGCTTTCAAGTAAAAGCAACTTTATCAGATCCGCAAAGAATACTACGATCTGGCATGAATGTAGAAGTAGATTTTCAAGCCGGCCGATTAGACAATGCGATGGTAGTGCCGACAGCAGCAGTTGTTCGTCGAGAACGCGGTACGGGTGTGTTTGTAGTCCAAGGAGATAGTCAGCCTGTTTTTAAGCGCATTGAGACTGGCGCGACTGTCAATAATTTTACGGAAGTGAAATCTGGGTTGCAGGGAACTGAGAAAGTCATGCTGAGTTTCCCACCAGGGATGCGACCACAATCAAGGCCACGAGGCGGTATTCTTCCTAGTACGGGAGGAGGTAATCGTCGTTCTGGTGGGAATTCTCCTTAAACTTAGCTTTAAATACAACAATTATGCTGAAGGGATTTTACAAGTTTAAAGCTAAGAATACTCGCACAATGCCACTATTGGAAATTCTGTCAATGGCAGCAGAAACGCTGTGGAGTAATAAATTACGCACAGGCCTAACGATGCTGGGTGTGATTATTGGTATTGCCTCAGTCATTGCCATTACCTCTGTTGGCCAGGGAGTACAGAAAGGAGTTGAGCAACAAATCCAAGCGTTGGGTACGGATGTGCTGCAAGTTTTAGCTGGTGCCTCTAGAAGCGGTAATAATATCAGTCAAGGACTGGGTTCTACTAGCACCTTAACCTGGGAAGATGCAAAAGCGATCGCCAAGGAAGCACCATCGGCTGAAATTGTTTCTGCTTACCTGCAAAGGAATGCACAAGTTGTGTATGGGGAACAAAACACCTCAACTACAATTTACGGTACTGATTTGAACTATCCAGACGCCAGAAATACTTACCCCCAAGAAGGGAGATATTTTACTCAAGAAGAACTAGATAATGCTGCCCAAGTTGCCGTGCTAGGGCCAACAGTCCAAAAAACACTCTTTGGTGATGGCGTTAACCCCATAGATGAAACAATTCGGATTCAGGGAGAGGCTTACAAGGTAATTGGGGTGACGGAACCTAAAGGTTCTCAAGGGCCAATGGATAGAGACGATCAAATTTTCATTCCCCTGACGAGTATGTCCGGCAGATTAGTTGGTAACAATGCCCTAACTGGCATTTCTGTGAGTGGAGTTTTGGTTAAAGCTAGCAATCAGCAAAAATTAGAAGCTGCTCAATTTCAAGTTACTAATATATTACGTTTACGACACAATATCTATCCGCCGCAAGTTGATGACTTTCGCCTCACTAACCAAGCCGATATCGTCAGCACCTTCACTAATGTAGTCGGATTATTTACAGTCATGGTAGTAGCGATCGCGGGAATTTCTCTAGTTGTTGGTGGAATTGGTATTGCTAATATTATGCTAGTTTCTGTTGTCGAAAGAACACGAGAAATCGGAATTCGTAAAGCAGTAGGAGCCACTAATTCTGCAATATTAAATCAATTTTTAGCTGAAGCGATCGTTATTTCAATTGTTGGGGGGTGCATTGGGATGGGAAGCGGTGTTGTAATTGCTTTTGCCGCAGCAAATATTTTTAGGTTTCCGTTTGTTATTTCTATATTATCAATTATTGCTGGCTTTGGACTGTCTTTAACTGTTGGTTTAATTGCTGGTGTAATTCCAGCTAGAAACGCCGCCAAATTAGACCCAATTACTGCATTGCGTAGCGATTAAATCTAGCAGCACTCTCAATACACTCAATACTACTGATTATGCCTACCATGATTTGGATGGAATCTATTACTAAAGCTTACCGTTTGGGTGAGGTGAATGTACCCATATTAAAAGGAATTCAACTGTCAATTGAAGAGGGTGAATATGTTGCTATTATGGGTGCATCTGGTTCGGGAAAATCTACATTGATGAATATTGTTGGATGTCTGGATCGTCCAACGACAGGAAATTATATTTTTGAAGGTAGAAATCTGACTACTTTTGATGATGATGAATTAGCCTATATCCGCAACCAAAGGATAGGTTTTGTTTTCCAACAATTTAATCTATTGGCGCGGTCAACAGCTTTGGAAAACGTGATGTTACCGATGGTTTATGCGAATTTGCCTAAACCAAAACGTCGTCAAAGAGCATTAGAAGCTTTGCAAAGAGTAGGACTAGGCGATCGCATCTCCAACCGCCCCAGTCAACTGTCTGGGGGACAACAACAACGGGTAGCGATCGCTCGTGCTTTGGTAAATCGGCCTGCATTAGTTTTAGCAGATGAACCAACGGGTGCTTTAGATACTGAAACTTCCCGTGAGGTAATGAATTTGCTAACAGAACTAAATGAGCAAGGCATCACAATTGTGATTGTCACCCATGAGTCAGATATTGCTGCCCAAACTAGAAGAATTATCCGCGTTCAGGATGGTTTAATTGTGGGCTAGATTGAAGATAAGGAACAGGGTGGGGAGTTGGGGGAGATATGGTTCGACTTCGCTCACCAACCGGGAGATGAGGAAGCGAGGGAGAAAGATAATTATCCAGTCCCCAGGCCCCTTAAAAGTATTTCATCTGAATTTGGATATTTGTGTTTGGGCCTGCTACTAAAAAAGCTGCTTCACCGAATTTAGGTGCGCTGGTGCGAACTTCGGGATTGCGAGAAAATCCGAAGCCTTCGATGGGCATCCCCAGGTCGTTACGATTGAGGGTAAGGTCATTATTCTGATCGTGGATTGCAGCAACAGCGTAGTTACCTGCTTTGAGGTTGTCAAAGCTAACGAGTAAAGGGGTGTCGCCAATCTTGGTACATTGCTTTTGTAAGACGCGATCGCGGTTGTTGGGAAAACCTTGACTGTTAGCAAAAATACTAACGCAGATTTGTCCTTGTTTATTTTTTAATCCATCAATTTCTACGGTAAGTTTGCCGTTAAAGTTTGCTTGGGCGTGCAATGACCATGCCAGATTCATCAGCACTGCTACTAATACACTAAGTTTTAATCCTTTGAGCATAATATTTTTACCAGTATCACTTATTTTTCTTCTGCCTAGAGCGACACAACAGGGATAATCTCAAACTACGCCGGGATGTAGAAACCCCTGGCTCAAACGATGTTAGTCAGGGGTTGTTCATGATTACTCAGCACTCTCTACGCTAAGTGTTGTTCGACTTGTGAGACTAACTCATTTGTCCAGTGGTTGGCAAGTTCTGCATCGGCGGCTTCTACCATGACTCTGATGACTGGTTCTGTGCCTGAAGCGCGGACTAAAATTCTACCAGAGTCACCCATGGCGGCCTCAGCAAGTTCGATCGCTTGTTGTAGAGGTTGACAATCTTTCCATGCTAAACGGCGATCGCGATCTAATACTCTCACGTTCTGCAGTAGTTGTGGATAGGTTTGAAAGCTTTGATCTACCAATTCTGCTAGAGAAACTCCCGCTTGTTTCACTAAGGCTGCTAAATGCAAGGCTGTTAACAAGCCATCTCCAGTCATGCCATAGTGACAACACAAAATATGTCCTGATTGTTCACCACCTAACATTCCCCCAGTCCGCAGCATCTCGGCTTGTACGTATTGATCACCGACGGCGGTGCGAATCAATTTGCCTCCTTGTCGCTGCCAAGCCCTTTCAAAGCCTAAGTTGGCCATCACCGTAGACACAATCAGCTGATCTGGTAGGAGTTGCTGTTGTTGTAAGTCGCGTCCCCACAGATAGAGAATGTAATCGCCGTTTACTTGCCTACCAGTATGATCTACGGCTAAAACGCGATCAGCATCGCCATCAAAAGCGAAGCCTAAATCGGCATTGTGTTCTTTTACCGCAGCTTGTAAGATTTCTAGGTGAGTGGAACCGCAGTTGACGTTGATGCGATCGCCATCTGCTTCGTTATGTAAACAGATGACTTCGGCACCCATTTGTGTAAATACTGTTGGTGCTAAACCAACTGCTGCCCCCCATGCTAAATCTAAGACAATCTTCATTCCTTGAAGAGTTATCTTATTTTGTAAAGGTTTTTGCAACGCCTCGCCATAACGCCCTATTAACCCAAAACGCGAGTGATGCCGTCCGCACTTGCCGCTAATAGCTGCTGAGATGTTACCGCGTAGTCCAGCCTCAATTTCTGCTTGCAATGGTTGGGGTAACTTTGTACCATTTGCACCGAAGATTTTAATTCCGTTGTCTTCTGGAGGATTATGACTAGCAGAAATCATTACTCCACCTATAGCATCACTGACGCTGGTGAGATAAGCAACGCAAGGAGTAGGGCACAATCCCAAATACCAAACTTCTAACCCTGCTGCTGTTAAGCCCGCACTCAAAGCCATTGCCAGCATATCACTGGAGTTGCGAGAATCCTGTCCCAAAACCACTGGCCCGACTTGAGTAGCATGGCTACGCAAAACAATACCCGCCCAAAAACCAACTTGTAAAGCCAAAGGCGCACCCAGCAATTCTCCTACTCGTCCGCGAATGCCATCTGTGCCAAACAGAGGAGTTGCTGGTAGAGGCATTAAGTTGAGCATAAAGCTATCCTCAATACTTTTACCCAATCCATCACTTGCGGCAGCAGAATCCCCAGAAATCTCGGAAATCTTAGTTATAGATGAAACCATAATCTTTTAAACACTCCACACAATTAGTCATTAGTCATTATTCATTAGTCATTGGTTAAATGTTCTTTACATTCCCAATTCCCCACTCCCTCCAGAAGCGGGGGCCCCGAGTTCCCCATTTCCTAGCCAATTTGCTGTGTAAAATTTTACAAAACATCTACGCTTAAGAAATATTAATATAAATTCTCATCAAATAGTTCTAATGTAACGTTTTAATGGCTTTTTTAGCCGTTCGTAAATCCAGACTCCAGCAGTTGACTTTTTAAAGTTGAGAAATTTAGCATGAGCAGCAATTTAGCAACCAAATTACGTGTAGGTACTAAGAAAGCCCACACAATGGCAGAAAATGTAGGTTTTGTCAAGTGCTTTTTAAAAGGTGTAGTTGAGAAAAACTCGTACCGGAAACTAGTTGCTAACTTCTACTTCATCTACTCTGCGATGGAAGAGGAGATGGAAAAGCTTCGTCAGCATCCGATTGTTTCACGAATTAATTTTCCCCAGCTTAACCGTAAGCATACTCTAGAGCAAGACTTAGTTTACTACTACGGTGGTAATTGGCGGGAGCAAATTAAATTATCTCCGGCTGGGGAAGCTTATGTACAGCGTATCCGGGAAATTTCGCAAAAGGAACCGGAATTATTGGTAGCACATTCTTACACTCGTTACCTTGGCGACTTATCAGGGGGACAAATCCTGAAAAATATTGCCCAAACGGCGATGAACTTGTCTGATGGACAAGGTACGGCTTTTTATGAATTTGACGAAATTCCTGATGAGAAGGCATTTAAAGTTAAGTATCGTCAAGCTTTGGATGAATTACCTGTTGATGATACTACGGGCGATCGCATTGTTGATGAAGCTAACGCCGCTTTTGGGATGAATATGAAGATGTTCCAAGAGTTGGAAGGTAATTTGATTAAGGCGATCGGTGTCATGCTGTACAATAGCCTCACACGGCGTCGTACTCGTGGTAGTACTGAGCTGGCTACAGCTGAGTAGTTTGGTTTTTTAAGGAGAAGCATAGACGCATTAGCGAAGCGGTAGCGTAAAGCCTACAGCATAGCCTCGTTTAGAGCGAGGTACGAGCATCCTAAGGAGCAGAGGACGCAAAAAAATAAAGTGTGAGAGGGTGGTTTGCGTTGGTTGTATGAATTAGGGTGTTTGTAAGGCACTGAACATATTTAGGGGCAATGGCCCTATGAATGCTTTTTATTGATGAAAGCAAGCATGGGGAAATTGCCCCTCAGTTTTGAGCAATGATGTGTGCGGGATAAAAAATTGGACACATCTTGTATCAAGCTTTTCAAACTGTGTCTTAATTACAAATTACGAATTATTATTATGGCAACAAAAATTCCTGTTACGGTAATTACGGGCTTTTTAGGTAGTGGTAAAACTAGTTTAATTCGCCATTTGCTACAAAATAATCAAGGACGCCGGATTGCTGTTTTAGTTAATGAGTTTGGCGAACTTGGTATTGATGGTGAGTTATTAAAATCTTGTCAGATTTGTCCTGAAGATGGTGATGGTGAAAGTAATATTTTTGAGTTAACTAATGGGTGTTTGTGTTGCACTGTCCAGGAAGAGTTTTTCCCGACGATGCAACAGTTAATTAAGCGACGAGACAGTATCGATTGTATTTTGATTGAGACTTCTGGTTTAGCTTTACCTAAACCGCTAGTTAAGGCTTTTCGTTGGCAAGAAATCCGCAATGCTGCTACTGTGGATGCTGTGATTACTGTGGTAGATTGTGCGGCGGTAGCAGCGGGAACTTTTGCCAGCGATCCTGAAGCGATCGCACAACAGCGACAAGCTGATGATAGTCTAGAACATGAGACACCTTTGCAAGAATTGTTTGAGGATCAACTTGCTTGTGCAGATTTGGTGGTGTTGAGTAAGATTGATTTGATAGATGCTAAAACACGAGTTGAAGTTGAGGAATTAATTAAACAAGAGTTGCCCAGAGTGGTGAAGATGATTGAGAGCGATCGCGGTCAACTAGACCCATCTATATTACTCGGATTTCAAGCGGCAGTGGAAGATAATTTAGATAACCGTCCCAGTCATCATGATCATGAAGAAGACCATGATCATGATGAAGAAATTACTTCAACTCATCTGATTTTAGACCGTGCTTTTGAACCAGAAAAACTGCAAAGACAGTTACAAGCAATAGCAAATCAACAAGAGATTTACCGCATTAAAGGTTTTGTTGCAGTGCCTAACAAACCGATGCGTTTAGTTATGCAAGGTGTAGGGACTCGATTTGATCAATTTTACGATCGTCTTTGGCAACCAGAAGAAGTTAGGCAAACTCGCTTAGTTTTTATCGGTCGTGATTTGAAATCCTCAGAAATAGAATCACAACTCATCAAGCTATAGGGATCTAAACTTGGCTGATGAAATTATTTGCGTAGACAGGGAGTGGGGAGTAGGGAGTTTTTTTAAAGATAAAATACTATTCCTATATAATTTGTGAGTGGTGAGTTATACAATCTCTTTCATCCCTATTATGATTATTTCTCAAATTTTCAACATTGCTAATTTTTTCGTTGTGCCATTTTGGTTATTGATGATTGTTTTTCCAAATTGGCAAGTTACAAGGCGGTTAATGGAATCATTTCTTCCTTTTATCGTGTTAGCTGGAGTATATTTGTATTTATTTATCAGCAGTGTGACACCAGAAACTGCTCAAGCTTTATCTAATCCTCAATTAGCGGATATTGCGCGATTTTTTGCTGATGAAAAAGCCGCTGCTACGGGTTGGATTCATTTTTTAGTTATGGATTTATTTGTCGGTCGTTGGATATATTGGGAAGGACAAAAAACAGGTGTCTGGACAATTCACTCTCTTGCCTTATGTTTTTTTGCTGGCCCTTTAGGAGTACTATCTCACATCTTGACTAACTTGATTACTAAGAAATTTTTCTCGAAGTCACAACAAGATGAAGCGGTGAATATACCAGAAGAAGCATAAATATCAACTCACAATATCATAGACAGCAGGTCGCAGGTCGTTTTTGTAACGGGGATTTATACCCCGCTACAAAAACTTTGGACGAAGTCCGGTTTTAGACCTGATTGTTTTGATAATTAGAGAATTACGATACTTTTGCCTTTCTGTAGTCAGCATCTAGCCAACAACGTGGTAAACTTTCGCCAGACGGAAAAACTAAATTTTCTTTCTTAAAAGTATCAGTTTCTTGTTCTTCTTCACCTTCTTGTTCTTGCCCATGAATAATGTCATTATTCGGATCAAGTAATTCCTGTATATCCAGGATTTTTATTAAGTCGGTGCTATCTTTGATTTGTAAAAACATATAACTAACCTCACTAAAGATTATAAAGATGTATGAGGGCGTGTTTACTTCCCAGAATTTTCAATTAATTTTCTAAACCGCATATATGCTTGTTCTGGTGTCAGCGGTTCAGATTCTTGTTCGTTGGGAATGTAGTATTGCCTATTATCAGGAAAATAACGCACGACAAAGCTAGATATCAGACCTAACTTTAAAGCTACTTTCCCCAGTTTGTCTGCTGTCTCTGCTAAAGTATATTCATCATGAAATTGATAAGTATTCATGCTTTCCACTTCCTATAGGAGGATTGCTAAAGAAGCAAATTATGGAACAAGCATAGTAGATGGGTTAGATCTCGCGTTGATATTTTTCTAAAATATCCACTAGGTTAACTTGGCATTGTAATGGCAGTAAATCTAGTAGGGCAAGTTCCCGTCTACCACCGCCGATTTTAACTGGAATAGATTCTAAAACTTGGATAACTCTGTCTTCGTTGATGGTATTGGAAGTAATTAAAGGATACAGTTGTTCCGCAACAACTTTATGCAATTTGGCATCAGATAAGTAAAGATGCCATTTAGCAATATCTATGTAGACATTTTCGCCAATTTCAGCGGCTAGGGCTTCTAGTAGTTCTGTGGTGCTAGTATTAGCCATAAAAATAACCTTGCATTAATAAAGAGTATCAACTCTAGGCTATTTCATATTATCGCTTAATTAATCGGGCTAACTCTACTGCCACAGGTTACAATCGCCCTAGCAACAGTAGTCCATCTTCAGGTGGATTTAGGTGGGGTTTCAGTGTAGTTAGCGATCGCCGTAATATAAATTAGATGCACTAATAATACTACTACCCAACTCACCGTCAACCACGGTAGCCACTCCCAAGTTGTTGCTTTTAGGTTATGGAAGAACCACAATCCAGAGTTAATCGTAGCAGCGATCGCTACATGCACGGCGAAATTCATCCGGTCATCTAATTTACGGTAAGCTGGATCTTTGCGATCGGGTTGACGAGGCCAACGAGGAGGCATAAATATTTATTACAGGTTTGAATATGTCCCTACTCATTTTAAACAATCACGGGTAACAAAACTTGAGAATTCGCCTCGCCTCCACAACTCACTCTCAGCGTAATTATCTGAGCATCTAATAAACTTTCGCTGCTAATCACCGCACTATTACCAGAGTTCATTGCATAAGCTGGAAAACATGCCGCACTTAAACTCAAGCGTAGGGCGTTACCTTTGGCAATTTGCACACAAGTAGTTTGTAGTTGAATTTTCGTTATAGAGATGTGACATGTCACGTCTCTACAATGGGCATAACCTTGGGTCACATTGTACACGCGTCCATCGGGATATACTTGCGACAAAACAGCACATAAATCATAACTGGGCTGATCCGCTTGAGCGCAAATTTCTACTGCTATATCCCCTACCAAATGCAAGTCAGTTGTTAATGGCTCGCTAGTATAAGTTAATACGTCACTGCGACAATCGAGATGCGATCGCTCAAACACACCTGCTGGAATTGCCGCATGTCCACCCAGAGACGGAACTGGTCGCCCAGGATCATGAACTAATACATCATGAGTGCCAAGTGGAGAGTTTTGGGTACTGAGAGTGCCTGAATCTTCTCTGATGCTAGCAAGCCCAGTGGTTGACAAAAAGTAAGATTTCTGGTTTGCTATAGGTAAATTAGGGAAAGTGCGCCAAATATTACTCCCCATTTCAAACAGGCAAACAGACGATTCCCGAAGCAATCCTGTATCTACACCTTTAAGAAACTGATCAAACCAACGGACTTGCATTTTATCTACAGGACTCACCGCCTTAGCACCAAAGTCAACCTCACCAACTTTACGACCCCAAGGTAAATGTGCCCAAGGCCCGACTAATAAATGTTGAGGCATCCTGCTACGGGCTGCCATGTCTTTGTATAGATGCATAGTACCACGTAGATAAGTATCAAACCATCCACCGATATGTAACATGGGCAAGTCAATACCTTGTAGGTGGCATTTGGGTGATATTTCTTGCCAATATGCATTTGGTTGGGAATGCATTAACCACTCGTGATAGAACGAGTCAGGTGCAAATTGCTGGAGAATTTCAGAATTAGTTAGAGGTAAATTGCCATTAGCGGCAGATAATCCTGTAAAAGCTGTTTTATCTTTACGTAAACGAGCAGTTTCCGTTGCTAATTGAATTGCCCAAGCGAGATTAGTTTGTAAACAAAATGCACCTCCTTCATAAGCCCAATCTGTGTATAAATCATAGCCAATCATCGCGGGACAAATTGTGACAAGGGCACTTGGTTTAGTAGCTGCGGCATATAACTGAGTCATTCCTTGATAGGAAAAACCATACATGCCAACTTTGCCATTACTACCAGATAGATTTGCTGCCCAATTGACTGTATCTTCACCATCTGTAATCTCATTAGTAAATAACTTAAATTCACCTTCAGAAGTGCCCCTGCCTCGCACATCTTGAATCACCACAATATAGCCGTGGGCAGCATACCAACTAGGATGGGCATAAACAACGGTAGATGCGATCGCTTTGCCGTAAGGTTGTCGCATTAATAACACCGGAAACTCACCATCCGCATCGGGACGATAGATATCCGCATCTAGGCGAACACCGTCTCTAGCTTGCATACAGGCAGTTTCTTTAGCAAAGATTTTGAGCATAAAATCTAAAAAGTATAGTTTAATATTTGCACCTACTTAAGTATCCGCTAAATCCTTATAGTTTGGATTGAAAAATTAAATACTTGACATCGACCGATCAGAAATTTTGTTGATTAGAATTCATCCCCTTGAATAAATACAACTATTCTCGTTGCCAACTAAAAATGGAATGACAAACAGCAATCAATCTGGGTTGACGAATAATTAATTTTTAGCTTATATTTACTACTAAAAACTTTTCTCATTCTAAGTAATGCAAAAGAAATATACCTCTTTAGTCAAGGACGTTTCCTTACCTAAGATAGACTAACAATATAGAAATAAACGCATAAAATCTTGATGCGTTAATCAAGTAAAGTCTGTTTTTCTAGAGTAAAAATAAACGTTTACAAGCACATCGAAACAAAAAGGAAACACTTTTAATTCTAGTTTTATTTTTTAGGAGGTTTATGATGCGAATTGCTCAAATAGCACCACTATGGGAGAGAGTACCACCTCCAGCTTATGGAGGTATCGAGCTTGTTGTAGGGTTACTAACAGATGAATTAGTTAAACGTGGACATGAAGTGACTTTGTTCGCATCGGGAGATTCTATCAGTCTGGCAAAACTCTTATCAGTTCATCCCCGCGCCCTCAGACTAGATTCGACAATCAAAGATCACAGCATTTACGATATGCTGCAATTAGCTTCTGTATACGAACATGCAGAAGATTTTGATATCATTCACTCCCATGTGGGACACATCACACTACCTTACACAAACCTGGTGACAACTCCCACTGTTCATACGTTGCACGGTATTTTTACCCCGGACAACGAAAAAATCTTTAAATTTGGCAAAAATCAGCCTTATGTGAGTATTTCCAATACCCAACGAGAACCCAGATTAGGGTTGAACTATGCAGCCACAGTCTACAATGGGATTGATGTCAGCAGTTACAAATTTTATCCCCAAGCGGAAGAACCTCCCTACTTAGCGTTCTTGGGTAGGATATCTCCAGAAAAGGGAACGCACCTAGCAATAGAAATTGCTCAAAAATCTGGCTGGCATTTAAAAATGGCAGGGAAAGTAGACGTTGTTGATGTGGAATATTATGAGCAACAAATCAAACCACACATCGACGGTAAGCAAATTGAGTATCTCGGTGAAGCTAACCATGCTCAAAAAAATGCCCTCATGGGAGGTGCAGTGGCAACTCTTTTCCCCATCACTTGGCGCGAACCCTTTGGGTTAGTGATGGTTGAGTCTATGGCTGCGGGTACGCCAGTAATCGCGATGAAGCTAGGGTCTACTGTGGAAATTATTGACCATGGCAAGACGGGTTTGTTATGCAACAGCATTCAAGAGTGCATCAGTGCGATTGAGCAAGCATCAGAGTTAGACCGTTATGCTTGTCGGAAATATGTTGAAAACCGTTTTAGCGTCAAGCAAATGGTCGATGGCTATGAGGCACTATATCGACAAATTTTAGCAGACCGATTTGCTCAAAATGGTCATTTCCGTAGCTTGGTTGGGATTGCAAACAACCGCATTTAGGTGTTCAGAACCTCGTTGAACTTGGCTCTAATGGTCTCTATGGGTTGACGATTAACGCCTAAATCACCGTAACCCCAGTGCGAGGCTGAGCGAACTTGAATTACATTTGCATTCCGGTCTAGATAGAGCTCGGCATCATCCACAAATCCCATCAAAGCACTTTTGAATGATACCTTTAAGAACTGCGATCGCTTATTCTGGGGTAGATGTGAAATTCAATGGTGCAATTTGGTGGATGGGATCAGAACTCTGACTCTTAAACTTTCACATCTTTGATTTATGTAGAGCAGGCTATAGTTTTTAGCTGAGTAAAATATTGGCCATGCGATCGCCTTATTATGCGATCAGTATTATTTAAGTGATCGTCGAATTATGACGCAAACAATCTC
This sequence comes from Desmonostoc vinosum, assembly GCF_059505385.1. Lineage (NCBI taxonomy): Bacteria > Bacillati > Cyanobacteriota > Cyanophyceae > Nostocales > Nostocaceae > Desmonostoc > Desmonostoc vinosum. The sequence continues at coordinate 1,540 of NZ_JCACKM010000023.1, read as the reverse complement.
AATCAACGACACTCAGCGTTTATCACTCACACCCTTAGCAATACCACACCGTCTACTGTTGGGGCCTGGCCCATCGAATGCTCATCCCACAGTTCTCCAAGCGATGAACACCTCACCGGTTGGACATCTTGACCCAGCTTTTTTGGAACTCATGGATGAGATTCAATCGTTGCTGCGCTACGTTTGGCAAACAGAAAACCCACTGACCATTGCCGTTAGTGGTACCGGTTCAGCTGCTATGGAAGCAACCATCGCCAATGCCATAGAACCCGGTGATGTCGTGTTAATTGGTGTTGCTGGATACTTCGGTAATCGCCTCGTAGATATGGCTGGAAGGTATGGTGCTGATGTGCGAACCATCACCAAACCTTGGGGAAAAGTCTTCTGTTTAGAAGAACTACGGACAGCCATGGAAACTCATCGTCCGGCTATTTTGGCTTTGGTTCATGCCGAAACTTCTACTGGCGCACGTCAACCTTTAGAAGGAGTTGCTGAGATTTGTCGTGAATTTAACACACTATTACTAGTGGATACAGTGACAAGTTTAGGCGGTGTTCCCATCTTTTTAGATGCTTGGGGGGTTGACCTAGCCTACAGCTGTAGCCAAAAAGGGTTGGGTTGCCCGCCTGGTGCTTCACCATTTACAATGAGTCCGCGTGCGGCCCAGAAATTGCAGCAACGTCGCACTAAGGTGGCAAACTGGTATTTGGATATGTCATTGCTTAGCAAGTATTGGGGCACTGAACGCACCTATCACCATACAGCCCCAATAAACCTGTACTATGCATTACGAGAAGCACTGCGTTTGGTTACAGAAGAGGGACTAGTAAATTGCTGGCAGCGTCATCAAAATAATGTAGAGTATCTATGGCAAGGGTTGGAAGATTTAGGATTGAGTTTACACGTTGAGCAACAATATCGACTACCAACTCTCACTACTGTCTGCATTCCAGCCGGAGTGGATGGTAAAGCGATCGCTAAACAATTGTTAAATGAACATGGGATTGAAATTGGCGGTGGTCTTGGTGAACTCGCCGGTCAAGTTTGGCGCGTCGGTCTGATGGGTTTTAACAGTCGCAAAGAAAGTGTTGATCAACTTTTGGCAGCATTGCGACAGGTTTTACCTAAGTAGTTTTAGCATAATTTATACTGCTGTTAATTCGCATTTTAACAATTGCTTGATAGCAATTTTTGTAAGGTGGGCACTGTTTATACTTCACTTAAACCCTGATTTTTAAGTTATGGGCAGTGTCCACATAATAGTACTTCTGGCTAAATTTGTTGAGTAAATAAATATCTCTAGTAACAACGACTGTATTTAATAAGTATAACAATAACGATATTTAAGCTATTTAAATTAAGTGAAGATACTGATTTATGCCGTTTTAGAATTCGATTAGCATTTATCTGGTTGAGTAATATTTCCTAGATATTGTAATTGTCAGGAACCTCAGCCTAAAGGCATGAGGCTTGAAAGAGAAATCCGGATAGCCATTCTGACCAGCCTAAGTCTTAACTGACAACGTTTTTTGAGTCACGA
>NZ_JCACKM010000022.1:192-2033 GCF_059505385.1 Desmonostoc vinosum | reverse complement strand
AGCGACACAGGAGCGTCGCGTCATTACGAATTACGAATTACGAATTACGAATTATGAATTACGAATTACGAATTACGAATTACGAATTATTTAAGATAGATTTTGGTATGGTGCGTTATGGACGTTAGTTTTAACGCACCGCAAATCTTTGGTGGTGCGTTACACCGACGCGATAACACACCCTACGAAACTAAGCTCCCACGGCTTCTTTGGCAGCGTACAACACTTCAGTTGTGATATCTTTGATGCCGCGATCGCGTGCAAATTTTTCAGTGTTACGCTTGACTTTACCACGCACAAAACCAGGAATTTTGTTCAATTCTGCTAGGCCATCTTTTGTCCAATTCAGGTCAGATTCCGCAGAAATTCCTTTGGTAATTACTTCTTTGGTATCATGACCACCAAATATTTCTAACAGATGGTCTTCCATTCCTAAAGTGAAGGAATTATAGATTAAATCTGTGATTTGATTGGTACCTTCATAACCTAAGAATGGTTTGTAACCGATAGGGAAGTTTTGCACGTGGATGGGTGCAGCAATCACACCACAAGGAATGTCTAATCGCTTACCAACATGGCGTTCCATCTGCGTACCGAAGATGGCGGAGGGTTCAGCACGGGCGATCGCATCCCCAATTGCACCATGGTCGTCGGTAATTAATACTTCATCACAGTACTCGCTTACCTGTTCGCGGAACCAATCTGCATCATACTTGCAATAGGTTCCAGCCAAAACTACGTGAATGCCCATTTCCCTTGTCAAAATCTTGGTAATGGCTGCGGCGTGGGTGTTATCGCCAAACACTACAGCTTTTTTGCCAGTCAGGTTTTGACAGTCAATGGAACGGGAAAACCAAGCAGCTTGGGATACATGCAAGGTTTGCTCGTTGATGAAGTCTTCGTAATCAACATTAGCGCCTTGGGCATTAATTACCTGCTGAATCTTGCGGATACAACGAGCAGTTTCTACAACACCCATTGGTGTAATATCTACGTAAGGCGTCCCGAATTCTGCTTCTAGGTAATTAGCCGCCATTGAGCCGAGTTCACGATAAGGTATCAAATTAAACCAGGCTTTTGGCATATTCTTGATTTCATGAACCGAAGCCCCATCTGGAATTATGGTGTTTACCTTAATTCCCAAGTCAGCCATGAGTCGTTTGAGTTCGGTGCAGTCGTGATGGTTGTGGAAACCAAGAGTAGAAATGCCGATGATGTTGACCGATGGTTCTGCGGTTTTGCTTGCTGGTAGTTCGCCTTTTTTGCGGGCTTTCTCAATGTAGAATTGGATGATTTGGTGTAGAGTGCGATCGGCTGCTTGCAACTCATTGACGCGATAGTGATTCACGTCTGCCAGCATCACATCTCCTTTAGCTTCCAACTGCGCCCGCTCTACAAAGTTTTGCAGGTCTTCTTGCAAAATACTAGAAGTGCAGGTAGGAGTTAACACAATTAAATCTGGGTGTTCCTCAGCATCTTTGCGAGTAATATTATCTACTACCTTCTCTTGGGAACCGCGAGCCAAAACGTTGCGGTCAACTACACTGGCTGTAACTGGGGTAAAATCTCTCTCCCGTTCTAGCATAGAGCGCATGACATTAAAGTAGTCATCGCCAAGTGGGGCGTGCATGATGGCATGGACGTTTTTAAACGAGCTGGCGATTCGCAAAGTGCCGATGTGGGCAGGCCCTGCATACATCCAGTAAGCCAATTTCATCTTGTGTTCTCCCTTATGACTGATAAATAAAACGGGAATTGGGAATTAGGAATTAGGAATTAGGAATTGGGAATTGGGAATTGGGAATTGGGAATTGGGAATTGGGAATTGGGAATTGGGAATT
>NZ_JCACKM010000022.1:0-92 GCF_059505385.1 Desmonostoc vinosum | reverse complement strand
GATTATTCTCCGCGTCCCCGCGTCCCCCCGTCTTTGTGTCTTCCCCAGTCCCCAGTCCCCAGTCCCCAGTCCCCAGTCCCCAGTCCCCAGTC
>NZ_JCACKM010000021.1:0-2042 GCF_059505385.1 Desmonostoc vinosum | reverse complement strand
ATTTGATTGAATGCTATCACGATCCTAATCGTAATTACTGGCAAATACAAACTGATACACTTGCAAGGGCAGTGCAATTCGCCCAATACTACAGAAGTGCTTTCTGTGTAGTACAGGAAGTCACCACCACTAGTGATGAGATTAGCTCAATCCTGCTGAAAATCTGGGATGCTGCTGTTACCAAATATGGAGATGGCATCACCACTAGAGACGCTTATCGCAATATCAAGGCGATTCAGTATCGGGCCAAGGAAGCTTTTAGGAATGTCAGTGCATATACCGCAGAGTTGTTTGGCAAACTGGAGCGACTGGGTAAGGGCACAGTCGTTCGACTTGGCAGGCAGATTAAGTTTATCGCCAAGGTCTCACTTAATGACAGCTCACCACCAACACCAGGGGGAGCGGAGGAGAAAGATTTTATACAAGAGTTTTCCCATTCCCCTTCATCTCCCTCAACTGACTTCGGTGACGGTGACAGAGTGACAATACTTGAAACACAGTCAATCCAAGCATTTGATGTGTCACCGACAATGGAACTGTCACCAGTGACAGTTGGTTATGAAAGTCAGGATGATGGTGATAACCTCAGTAGTGATTTCGTAGCTGTTGAAACAATACCTGTACTGCAATCCGACATGGTTCCAGAAATAGAGGTGGAGTTAGGGACTTCACCAATAAACCACCAAGTTGATAATCACCACGATGAAAGTCTAGTGGCGGCGGAGGTAAAGACTGTCTTAGAAGAATCCTTATATATAGATGCGATACCAAAAGCAACGTCAGAGACGAACGCACTCGCACCAACGACACCAGAGATAACCAAAGGTGCAAGGGTGCGAGTGTATTGCCCAGGTAGCAAAAGGCATGAAAAACAAGGGGTTATAGCCAGGTTTTGTTTTGACAAAGGAATCAAATGGGCCGTAGTCATCTTGGAGGGGATCGAGGACAGGCTCAAGCAACTTCTGTGCCCGATTCCTGGGAGTCCTTTAATGCGACTGGAGTTGATTTAGTTGCGTTAGTCGCTCTTGGTGAAGCTACCGCCACTAACAAGAGTGCGATCGCTATCAAACCTTCATCGCACAGGATTGCTCATTCGTGAATTGTCCGCAAACACAACAATACGCAGTCACGCTTTTAATGCTATGACTACTCAGCAGATAGAGCGATCGCGGCTAAAGCCATTTTTACTAGGGAATATAGAAGTAATCCCTAGTAAAGAGTCTTCAGAATCGCACATATCCCCTAGTAATTTCAGCCCTAGTAAAACTCGCCGCTCCAAGGGTGAGGGCAATGGCTCTATTTATTGGCGTACCATTACTAGAAACGGTAAGGAGTACCCGCAGGCTTATTATCACTGGCAGGAAAACGGGCATAAAAGAACAAAGTACATCCCTAAAAAATTACTAGGGGATATTCAGAAAGCAGAAGAACAAAAGCGTCCAGTTAGAGAGATTCTGCAACTATTAGGTGTTGCGATATGCCCTAGTAAATTACTAGGGGATGATGGGATAAGCCCTAGTAAAGAAGCATTAGAGATAGACCCTAGTAATGAAATATCCCCTAGTAAAATGCGACGACACAAAGGGGAGGGTAGCGGCTCTATCCACTGGCGCTATTACTAAGGGAGGCAAGGATTACCCGCAGGCTTATTATCACTATGAGATTTGGAGCAAAGGCGATCGCCTGGTGAAGTCCTCAAAATACATCCCCAAGCGGTTACTTACTCAGGTGCAGCAGATGGAGCAAGAAAAAGCACCAGTGCGGGAAATTTTAGAGGTGTTGGGGATAGTTGAATGAGGAGCGATCGCTCCTCAGAATTTACCAGCCGTGTTGAGTGGGCAATTTAACCAAGATAAGGATATTGTAGCGGTTGAATTTTCAATAATTCTGCCCAATATTTTATAGCGTTATGTTTAGTGGTTTCTGTGTCACGCGATTTATGAACTCTGCCTATCTCCATGAGAAAATATGTCATCCTTTCCATTTGCATTTTTATTTTCGGGAATTTTTAAGTAATTCTACTAAATCTTTAAGAGAAATTC
>NZ_JCACKM010000020.1:52687-60637 GCF_059505385.1 Desmonostoc vinosum | reverse complement strand
GGTGGCTCCCCAAGACCACACTCGCTCCGCAACGCGCTGCCTTGCCTCTGCGTGAGATAAAAAATATTTATGCAAGAGGTTTACCGTCTATAGTTGCAGAGGGTTTAGCGAGTTCCTTCCTCAATTAGGATTGAGCTTTCCTCTTGCGCCAACCTACTTTTATGACTTGACGGGCACGGGCAATTACCAGACAATCATCAGGAACATCTTCTGTAACAGCAGAACCAGCTGCGACATAAACATCATCTCCCAATGTTACCGGAGCAACTAAAACGCTATTAGAACCAGTTTGAGTCCGATCGCCTATTTTGGTTGGGTGTTTTTTTACACCATCGTAGTTGGCTGTAATTGTACCTGCACCAATGTTGACTTGATCACCAGTCACAGCATCGCCTAAATAGGATAAATGTGCCACATTAGTGCGATCGCCTAAACGCGTATTTTTCAATTCTACAAAATTGCCTACACGACAACCAGCACCGACTTGTGCATGACCGCGTAAATGTGCATAAGGGCCAATGCGAGTTCCTGCCTTAACAAGGCTATTTGTCACCACAGAATACTGGACTATGACATTTTCAGCCAATTGACTATTTTCGATTAAAGACCCCGGCCCGATGCGGCTGCCTGTTTCAATTACCGTATTTCCTCGTAGATGGGTTTGGGGTTCAATAATTACATCCGGCTGTAATTCTACTGTTTCATCAATGGTAATGCTTGTTGGGTCGATGAGAGTAACACCCGCCAGCATCCATTTTTCTTTGACTCGCCGCTGTAAAATTTCGGATGCTGCTGCTAGTTGTAGGCGATCGTTAATGCCAAGAATCTCTTGGTAATCTGCCACATCAACTGCCATTACTTTGCCTACTTGAGTAACAGTATCGGTAAGGTAGTATTCATTTTGAGCATTGTTTGCTTGCAGATGGGGTAGCACTTGTGCCAAATTTTGCCAGCTAAAACAGTAAACTCCAGCGTTAATGCGGGTATTTTGTTTTTGGTCAGCAGTACAATCTTTATGTTCTACAATTTGCTGCACAACACTTTCGTTGTTACAAAAAACACGACCATATCCAGTGGGATCATTTAAGTTTGCTGTGAGGATAGTAGCAGTGTTTTGATTTTTTTGGTGAGTTTGCAATAACTGCTTGAGAGTTGCAGAGCGTATTAAAGGCAAATCGCCATTTAGCACTAACAGATTCCCAGTATAGCCTTCCAAGCAAGGAAGTAACTGCTGAATAGCATGACCTGTACCCAATTGCACAGTCTGTTCCACAAACTCCAATGTAGGGATTGATTGCATAGCTGCTTTAACTTCTTCAGCTTGATACCCTACAATCACTATCCGTCGTGAGGGTGAAAGCGGTTCCACACTTTCGATAACTCTCTCCACTAGCGATCGCCCACCCAAAGAATGTAAAACTTTGGGTAGGTTTGATTTCATCCGTGTGCCGCGTCCCGCCGCTAGAATTGCTACAACTACCATAATTAGCTATCAGCTATCAGTGAACTTACGATAAATACTGTTGATACATTGAGATTTAGGCTCAAATCATACCAGCTAATCATCGAAGACTGAAATATCAAATTTATCCCCGCGTCTTTTTTCTGGTTTACTCTACTTCCTGCCAACAGTGAATAAACTCTACAAACTGCTGCATCAGTACAGGATTGCGCCAACCTAGAGCAGTTTCTTCTAGCATCACTACTAAAGCCTCTTCTGAAGAAAAAGCTCTTTTATAAGGTCGCTCGCTAGTGAGAGCATCATAAATATCAGTTATTTGAAATACTTGTGCTAGATAAGGAATCTCATTACCCTTAAGCGCATCAGGATAACCTGAACCATTCCAGCGTTCATGATGATGGCGAATAATGGGGATTACACCCCGTAAACTACGTAGTGGCTGACAGATTTTTTCTCCAATTAAAACATGCTGCCGCATGATTTCCCACTCTTGGGAGGTAAGTTTACCACACTTTAGTAATACTGAGTCGGGAATACCCACTTTACCGATATCGTGAAGATAGCCACCCCACACCAAATCTCGAATTTGGTTACGAGAGAGTTGGAGATATTCACCGAAGGCTTGTCCTAACTTGATCAGCCGATGACAGTGATCCCCCGTGTTAGGGTCACGGCTTTCAATCGCAATACCAATGGAAAACAGCACTTTTTCGGCGTGGTCTAAGTCTTCGTTGAGACGCTTCTGCCGCACCAAGGACTTCACACGTGCTGACAATTCCACCCGGTCAAAGGGTTTACTGAGAAAATCATCTGCTCCAACCTCAATTCCTCGGATGCGCGATCGCCTGTCGTTTAATGCTGTAATAAAAATTACTGGAATTAGTCTAGTTTGTTCATCTTGCTTGAGCAACTGACACACCTCAAACCCGTCCATTCCTGGCATCATCACATCCAGCAAAATCAGATCTGGCTGTTTTTGTGTTACCAACTCTACAACAATAGAACCTCTGTCCGCCTCAATTACTTCGTATCCTTCCATCGCCAACAGTGCAACAGCAGTTAGGCGACTGGCGGCATGGTCATCAACTACTAAAATTTTTGGCACATCAGAATCAAAGTCACTCACTTTAGAACCGTCAGCTTGTAGAGTTCTAGAGACTAATGAATCACCACCATCAACATCCGGTTTCATCCAAGAAGACACTGCTTGAGTATCTTTAAGCATAAGGTTTTCTTCAGATAAGTCTAAGGAAGAATCCTGCAATCCGGTGGCATGATTTGAACCGATACTTTTCACTTTACTTGGGGAATCCGACTCACTAATAATTGGTTCGATAAAGCCTGTATTGGGGAATTTCCCTTGAATCACAAAGGCACTCCAGATTTAAGAAAAAATTAACAATCTCTGATTTCTCAAGCAGGTTTAGTATTGGATTTTAGTTGAGCAAGGATTTCCATAAGAATTATGCATTATGTCAAGCTATTTATTGGAGTAATTCACAGCATATGTTTTATATTTTACGAACACTAGAGTAGTATTGCTGCCATGTTTTTGAGCTTTATTTCCAGTATGAGCAATTATTATAAATATTAAATCAGGTTTTTTACTGAGATCCACTGAAGCTAGCAGTGCCAGAAAATATTGTCATTGCTAAGTTATAACAAAGTACATAGGTTTGATTTTTATTTTCTTATAAGATAAACATCTCTAAGGATTTTACTTATATAGTTATGGTAATCATCGATGAATATTAAAATTTATGTATTATTGACTACTCACTACTAGTTTAAATGATGAGTCGGTAAAAACTCATTAATTTGAAGATAAAAAAAGAAACTAGATTTTTTATGAACAAATGTATAACTTTTTGGATATAAGTTGCAATTATTCAGTTTTGTGCTTGCGATCGCAGTTCAACTAATCCCTAAAATCTACCTACAGTTTTTCATAACCACCTTTTTCGCCAACGGGAAGTAGATTCCAGTGAAGAGGCTTGTTGCTCTTGTTGTCGTCGCATGAGTATGATTTCTGCAGGATCGCTTAATTGAGGATCGCGGTAAGGAATGGCAGCACGGGTTAGCAAGTGTTCTTTTTCAGACTCAGACAAAGGAGGAACAGAGGCATTGTTCACTCCTTGAGGATGAGCTGCAACTGTACCTGGCGATCGCCTACCTACAGGTGGAGTAGAACCTATAATCAAGCCAGCTGCTAAAAGTGCTGTCCGCACAGCTGCCGCACAAGAATAAGTAGCCAGTAAACCATCAGCCTGCAAACATAACGAAAGTTGTTTGATAAATTCCATAGTCCATAACTGCGGACACTGCGGGGGTGAAAAAGGATCGAGGAAAATAGCATCAGCCTGGAAACCCGACTGAAGTATTAGGGTTATAGAGTTTCTGGCGTCACCAATTAGCAGCTGTGCCTCAAGACAAGCCGTTTGTACTTGCTGCTCAAAAGCTAGCTTAGTTAAAATTTCGGTGTATTTATAGTCCCAGTTGTCAAATAAATGATGAGCGATCGCAGCTCGTGGTATGGATGGATTTAACTCTAAACCCATTACTTCTACATCACAATTAGGATTTACAGACCATATCGTCTGTAAAGCTGCCGCTGTATTGTATCCTAGACCATAACAAACATCTAATAGCCGTAAGCTAGGTTTGTGGGCAACTGTAGCTAGTTGAGTCGGAACCACAAATTTGAGAAAACTCTCCTGCTTAGCTCCATAATGGCTGTGAAACGATTCACCAAACTCTTGAGAAGTAAAGGTGAAAGAACCATCAGCTGTTAGCTGTGGCGTGAAACTATCCTCTAAATCTGACATTTTATGAAAAGGAACAGGGAAGAATTGCCAACTCTTGACAAATAACAAATGACCCAACTCGTCGTTTCTGCAACATGGCTACTAGAACATCTTGAAGATCCGCAAGTTGTCATTGTGGATTGTCGCTTTTCTCTAGCCGATCCACAACTAGGAAAACAACAGTACCAAGCAAGTCATATAAGTGGAGCTTATTATTTAGACTTGAACCAAGATTTGTCTAGTCCTGTAGAAGAACATGGAGGAAGACACCCTCTACCAAATCCCAAGGATCTAGCTAATAAGTTATCAACTATGGGAGTGAATTATCAAAAAACTCTAGTTGTAGCTTATGATGATTCTCGTTTTGCTTTTGCTGCTCGACTGTGGTGGTTATTGCGTTATCTAGGACATGAGCAAGTAGTGGTGCTTAATGGCGGTTTTGCTGGATGGCAAAAAGCTGGATATCCCACTACAGACATTGTTCCTGATCAAAAGATGGGTACCTTTGTGCCTGAGATCCAAAAGCAAAAACTAGTGGATATCACAGATGTCAAAAGTCGTAAAGATAACGCAAACGTGTTTTTAATAGATTCCAGAGAGGGCGATCGCTATCGAGGAGAACGGGAACCAATCGATAAAATTGCCGGCCACATACCCGGTGCAATTAACTACCCTTGGCAAGAAGTTACAGACTCTCTTGGCTACCTACTCCCCCAATCAGAACAACATCGGCGATGGCAAGAGCTAGAAACAGCCGAGGAAATTTTAGTCTACTGCGGTTCTGGCGTCACTGCTTGTGTAAATTTACTTTCTTTAGAATTAGTCGGCATTAGCAAAGGTAAACTTTATGCCGGCAGTTGGAGTGATTGGATTAGTTACGTTTAGTCATTTGTAATAACCAAGGACTAATTGCAAAGGACTAATGACAAATTTCAAAACTGACCCAGCTGCAAACTATAGTTAATACTAAAGAACCAACCATCAAAATCAATATTTGGATCGGTCGAACCACCGAAAGTCAGACCACTCTGTACATTCATAATGCTGGAATCGGATATTCGATAATTTAAGGTTCCAAATAGCCGATGAAATTGATCTTCTCGTTCGCGCTGAGTAAAGTCTGAGTAGTTAAATTGATAACCTAGACCAACTTGCAGAGGCTGTTGTAAGTAGTAGTTCAAAGAAACTAAAAAAGAATTAATTATCCGATCGCGGCTTTGAGGATCAGCAAAATTCACACTCAATTCGTAAAAGCTATTGAGGCTTAATCTCGAAGTTAAGGGATCTCGCCGTCCTAATGATAGTTGCAGAGAATTTTCATTCAAAAAGCGATCGCCTGCTTTAAAGCCATCGGGGCGATCGTCGTTATTGGCATAAAATAACTGTTGATTACTGAAACTAATTTCTCCATACATGCGCCGCGAGAACTGCTGATAAACACCCAGATTAAATCTAATTTGGTTGTAATTATACTTTGATTGATCTATGTAACGAATGAGGTTGCCATCAATTGAACCATTTAAAAAAGTTTTAGACCCCAAAGGAAAATATGCAGAGGCTAATGTTAGCCCAGTAAAAACCAAACCACCCTCTATTGGCGGCTCATCCGAGGAAAAAATATTACTTGTTTGGAAAAAGCCTAAACGAGCCTGTAGGCTACCTATAGGTTTAAATTCAGTTACAGGCTCCTCTATCGGTGGCAATGGTAACTGTTCTAAAGGTCGTGGTCTAACGCGCAAACCTAATTCCTGATTGATATCTGATTCAGAAGACTGCTGTTTTCGCTCTTGCAAAGCTCGTCTGAGTCTTTGTATCTTATCAGATTCATCAATCTCAGGTGTATCTAATAGTTGCTCCATTGGGACTGGAGAAGATTGGGGCAAATCGTTTGGTTGTGTTTCTAACGGTGGTGGATCATCCTGCTTTTCAGTGTCTGTCAAACCTTCTTCCGCTTGGGAAATTTGTGTTTGTTGTGCTGGATTTAATGGTATTTGTAAACTAGGCAACTTACTAGGCTGCTGACAAAAAGATTGGACTGTTTTTTTCGCTAATTGCTGACATGGTTGATAATCTATCAGTGTACTTGCTTGCAGTTTTGTGCTTTTTGTCAAATTTTCGTGACTAACCTGTGTATCTAAATTTGTGGCTTGAACTGTATCCACTCTGATACAACACCAGGCTCCTGGGCAAGACACAAACAAAATCCAAAACAATAAATTTTTCCAGGCTTTGTTTTGCATTTTTGATGGCGCTGATCGCATCTGACCAACGTAAACGCAAAATTTACTTTGCAAGTTTTGACTCACAAGAGCCAATTTATGCTCAACTTTAGTCAAATTCAGCCAGTAATGCACCTCACATCTATCCTCGAAAAACTTCTATGGCGTTCTTATTATCTTATAAGCTCATATAGTCATGAAAGATTATTTGTCAATTGTTCATCATCTGCTTGTAAATATCTTCTTGATTTGAAAGTCTTTCTGTAAAAGGGTTTCAAGCAATTTTAGTTTAATAGTAAAAACTTAAATAAACTAAACATAAGCAGTTAGTTGTGTATTTTCACTATTAAATTTACACTAGAATGCGGACAAATTTTGCTTAAAAAACTTGCTCAGATAATTTAGCCAAGGCTAAAAACTTTCGTATTCAACTCAAGGATTAACTTGTTTGATATCAGTTGAAGTTTGCGAGGTTCCAAGCTATGTATCACAGATTTTTATCACTGTTAATGATTAGTTTATGGGGAATGATGGCGCTGTCTGTCCCCAATCAAGCAGATGCTACAACTCCTCTAATTCGCGCCGAAATTCGGAACCTCCGCAACTTGGTGCAATTGATTCCTAGAAACGGTTCGAGGAAGCGTCAAGCGCGTAAAGCAGACGCTATGATTCCTGGGGATGGATTATCCACCGGTAGAGCTTCAGTAGCAGATTTGCGCTTTAACGATGGCTCTTTAGCCCGCGTTGGGGAACAAGCTATATTTCAATTTTTACCTAAAACTCGCAGATTTAAACTGTCAAGCGGGACTGTGTTATTACTTATCCCGCCTGGACGGGGGCAGACACGTATACAAACGCCGAGTGCCGCAGCAGCAATTCGTGGTTCAGCATTATTTGTCCGCTATGACCAGGAAAAAGATGTCACGATTGTAGGTGCGCTGACCAATAGCGGTATTGAAGTTTCTAACAAAGCTTCTCAAATTCAGAAACTACAAGCCGGACAGATGATGGTTATAGTCAAGGGTGAATTTCAAGGCTTATTCGATTTTGATTTGAGAAATTTTTATCAAACAAGCGATCTAGTTCGAGGATTAGATTTAAATAGACAAAACTCTCAACCAACTCCAGATCCTGCGATCGCTAGCGTTCAAGCGGAGACCACGGCAGCTGTAAACGCACAGGCACCAATAACAGGCAAGGAAGTAATTGAAAATCCATCGTTGTTACAGCTGACTACTGGTTCTTCACAGCAAACTACTGGTTCTTCACAGCAAACTACTGGTTCTTCACAGCAAACTACTGGTTCTTCACAGCAAACTACTGGTTCTACAAATTTGCCTGACAATCAAACTTTCACAAATGATAACCCAGTAGAATCCCTAGTGGAAACAGGACAAATCTTGTTAAATAATACTCAGCAATCTGAACGTAATAATCAGGTTGATCAAGTTCCAATACCACAACC
>NZ_JCACKM010000020.1:41720-52587 GCF_059505385.1 Desmonostoc vinosum | reverse complement strand
AACACCAGACCCGCAACCAACACCAGACCCGCAACCAACACCAGACCCGCAACCAACACCAGACCCGCAACCAGACCCACAACAACCAACACCAGATCCACAACCAACACCAGACCCACAACCAACACCAGATCCACAACCAGACCCACAACAACCAACACCAGACCCGCAACCAACACCAGATCCACAACCAGACCCACAACAACCAACACCAGATCCACAACCAACACCAGATCCACAACCAGACCCACAACAACCAACACCAGATCCACAACCAACACCAGATCCACAACCAGACCCACAACCAGACCCACAACAACCAACACCAGATCCACAACCAACACCAGACCCACAACCTGCTCCCTAAGCTAACGCTTGTACTGATTACTACATCAACCGCTGCTGTAAACAGTAAAATTCAAGCTTGCAGCTGACACTAAAGCATCTAGTAGCGCTAAATTAAAGCAAGAGCGGGACTGACGCAGAATTTCTGGATATAAATTATGTTTCAATAATGATGTCCCCTGTAGAAATCCCGAAATAACTAGTTGCAAAAGAGACATAAAATCTATGACTTTTGATTACGACCTGTTTGTAATTGGTGCTGGTTCTGGAGGCTTAGCAGCTTCTAAACGAGCAGCGAGCTACGGGGCAAAGGTGGCGATCGCAGAATATGATTTGGTTGGTGGTACTTGTGTAATTCGCGGTTGCGTTCCCAAAAAACTCATGGTTTATGGCTCTCATTTTCCTGCACTGCTTGATGATGCCAAGGGCTATGGCTGGAAAACCAGTAATCTAGAATTGAACTGGGAACATTTCATTACATCTATAGATAAGGAAGTGCGACGACTTTCACAATTACACATCAGCTTTTTAGAAAAAGCTGGAGTTGAACTAATTCCCAATCGCGCTACTTTGATAGATCCTCACACCATAGAAGTTGATGGACACAAAGTGACAGCAGACAAAATTTTAATTGCTGTTGGTGGGCGTCCCGTCAAACCAGATTTGCCAGGCATGGAATATGGCATTACCTCTAACGAAATGTTTCATCTCCAAAAACAACCGAAACATATCGCTATTATTGGCGCTGGTTATATTGGCATAGAATTTGCCTGTATCATGCGCGGTTTAGGTTCTGAGGTGACACAGATTACTAGAGGTGAAAAAATCTTAAAAGGGTTTGATGAAGATATCCGTACAGAAATTGAAACGGGTATGACAAACAACGGCATCCGATTAATTAACAATAATGTAGTGAAAACAGTTGAACGCGTGCCGGAAGGTGTGAAAATCACCCTATCAGAGTCAGAGCAAAAACCAGTAATTGCCGATGTGTTTTTAGTAGCAACTGGTCGAACTCCCAACATCGATGGACTAGGTTTAGAAAACGCAGGGGTTGATGTCGTTGCTAGTTCTATGGAAGGGCCAGGATACAAAGCCACAAATGCGATCGCTGTCAATCAATATAGTCAAACTAGCCAACCAAATATCTTCGCCATAGGCGATGTTACTGATCGCTTAAATTTAACTCCTGTAGCAATTGGTGAAGGCCGCGCCTTCGCTGATAGCGAATTTGGCAATAATCACCGAGAATTTAGTCACCAGAATGTACCAACAGCTGTCTTTTCTACCCCTGAAGCCGCTACAGTAGGCTTGACAGAAGCAGAAGCCAGGGAAAAATTCGGTGACGCAGTGAAAATTTACCACAGTCGTTTCCGCCCCATGTACTACAGTTTAACTGGCAAGCAAGAGAAAACAATGATGAAGTTGCTTGTAGATGCCAACACTGATAAAGTACTAGGCGCTCACATGGTAGGTGACAATGCAGCTGAGATCATCCAAGGTGTAGCGATCGCTGTCAAAATGGGCGCAACCAAAAAAGACTTTGACGCCACCGTTGGTATTCACCCCACAGCCGCAGAAGAATTCGTCACCATGCGATAAGTCAGTGGTTATTGGTTATTGCACAACCAACATCACAAAAACCTCATGCCCACCCAGTACATCTACCTTCACGGCTTTGCCTCCAGCCCCAAATCTGCCAAAGCAAGGGATATAAGCGATCGCTTTACCCAAATACAGACTCAACTACAAATTCCCGACTTGAATGCTGGTGATTTTTCTCATCTGACAATTACTCGCCAGCTAACTCAAGTAGCCGCAGAATTTAGTCATGATTCTGTGCCAGTTACACTCATAGGTTCTAGTTTAGGTGGGTTGATTTCTGCTCACTTGGGACAGCAACATTTACAATTACAACGTCTAGTCTTGCTAGCACCTGCCTTTGGGTTTTTATCTCATTGGCTACCCAAGCTAGGAGATGAAGAAGTGCAGCGTTGGCAACGAGAAAAATATCTCATGGTTTACCACTACGGGGAAGGGCGATCGCTACCCTTAAGTTACGATTTCGTTACAGACGCTGCCCAGTATCGAGAAGAAATGTTACAGCGTCCGATTCCTACCTTGATTTTGCATGGGAAAAAAGATGAAGTTATCCCCATTGAAGCAAGTCGCGACTTTGCGCGATCGCGTCCTTGGGTGGAGTTAGTGGAACTCGATAGTGATCACGCTTTAGGTAACGTAATGGCAGAAATTTGGCAGGCAATTTGTTTTTTCTGTCAGTTACCTTAAAGCTGTAAAATATAAGACCTCATACTATTAATGTCATTTGTTAATTGTCCTTTGTCTTTTTAATGACCAATAACCCTACGGGTGACGCTCCTACCTCGCTCTAAGCGAAGCTATGCCGTAGGCTTGACGCAAGCGTTGCGAAGATGGGGAAAACCACGCCACTCCCACGCCCACGGGGGTGGCTCCCCAAGACCGCACTAGCTCACCAATGACCAATGACCAAATTAATTACGAATTACGTTAGCGAAGCGATAGCGAAGCGGTAGCGAGTCCTCGAGCGTCAGCGTTAGCGAGGTACGAGCGTCAGCGTAAAGCCTGCGGCATAGCTTCGCTTAGAGCGACACAGGAGCGTCGCGTCATTACGAATTACGAATTACGAATTATTTAATATGCTTCCCTTTATCCGCTCAGATTTAGTCCAACTCAACGCTTACAAACCTCACCCCAGTAGTGATACAGCCGAACCAGTTGCAACGCAGTTGGATCGGCTGGATACGAATGAAAGCCCTTATGATTTGCCGCCTGAGTTAAAACAAAAGCTGGCGTGGACGTATCAGCAAGTTATTGAAACAAATCGTTATCCTGATGGTGGACATGAGATACTCAAGAATGCGATCGCCCAATACGTCAATGAATCAGCTGGACTTTCACCCCCTTTATTCACTGCTGTTAACATTTCTGTTGGTAATGGTTCAGATGAATTAATTCGTTCTTTATTAATTGCCACCTGTCTAGGAGGCGAAGGCAGTATTCTAGTTGCCAATCCCACTTTTTCAATGTACGGGATTACAGCACAAACTCTAGGCATTCCCGTTGTGGTGGTAGCTAGAAATGAAGCCGATTTTGAGATTGACTTACAAGCTGCACAGTCCGCCATAGAAAAAACTCAAAATCCTCCCATTCGGGTAGTTTTTGTAGTGCATCCTAACTCCCCAACAGCTAATAGCCTAACTGCAACAGAATTAACCTGGTTAAGAGGCTTAAGTGAGCAAGTTTTAGTAGTCATTGACGAGGCTTACTTTGAATTTAGCCAAACTTCCTTAGTTGCTGAACTAGCACAACACCCTAACTGGTTGATACTACGCACTTTTTCTAAAGCTTTTCGTTTAGCATCTGTTCGCGTTGGCTATTGCGTCGGTCATCGAGATGCGATCGCCATCCTCGAAAAAGTTCGTTTACCATATAATCTATCCAGTTTTTCTCTAGCAGCCGCCTCAGTTGCTTTGCAAAATCGCTCACTGTTGCTAGAATCAGTCCCCCAAACTATAAGTGAACGAGCCAAACTCATCGCCGCTTTATCTAGACACTCAACATTACAAATTACAGAAAGCGCAGCTAACTTTATCTTTGTGCGTCTCAAACCTAATAATTCTGACTCACAAGACATCGGTTTAAACAGTCTCTACCATGAACTGAGCAAGCAAGGTACTCTTGTACGCCAAATTAGCAAAGGATTGCGAATTACTGTAGGAACGATTGAAGAAAATTCCCGTACAATCAACCGAGTACAAGCTATTTTGACAAAGCCTACAAATTAGTAATTAAACCTGCCATTCACATCGCTGCCTAAACGCCGTACTGCACCTACCGTTTGTGGTAGTACACCCACCAAAAGCGCAAAGGCAACATCCGGTAAATAAGCCACTGTTTCTGGTGGAAAGTATTGTTCAAATTGGTCGAGAATCTTCTGAACTCGCTGCTGAGGTACTGAGTTTTCTGTAATCTGCTTGATTAACCTAATCCATTGTCGTCTGATTAGATAAGCCTTTTGGCGTTCCTCATTAGATTCGGGAGTTAATAAAGATAGATTACCTATGGGTAATGCCCTTTGACAGTCCCAATCATAATCTCCTCCTACGGCAGCCCCAGGCCCAGCAAACTCTGCGTGGTAACGTTTAAAAAGTATTAATCCATTCCGCCTACGACTATTAACAATGAAAACTTTTCCAGAGTGTAAAAGCGTAAGAATATCCGAGCCTTGCGATTGCTCAGTTCCATCTGACATGACAAGATGATCAAGGAAACTGGCTTCAGGGGAATAAGTTGATACCATAGTAATCTGATAGCGCCGATGCTTTTCGCTATCCATGTTTTCTTAAACTTTTAATTAAATGTGGTAGTAGTATGCACTTCAAAACGGAACTAACTGTTACCTAAAATTAAGTTTTCGCTTTTTCTTATTATTAAGATTTTTTGGTCAGTCTCACAAAGCTAGGAATAAGTAGGTGTTGTTCAGTAATTGATTAATTATATTTTATGAGATTTAACTAAATTTGTCTTCTGCTAATAGGCTCTTTTGTTAAAGTTTTTATAAAGATAAATATCTTAATTACAAAGTTATTATGAGGAATTTGCAATTTAATAATCGTATCTTTACGGATGCTTCCATTATAGTTCATTTTTTAGATATTAAAATACTGAGCATTAGTAAATTCAAAAAATTTAAAATACTATTTTTTGCTCTGAATAATAAATATTAGTTTTCAAAAAAATATTATTTTTTTATTAACATAAATCATTCTGTCCGTCAAAGATTTGCAGCAAAATATTATGATTATGAGGAGAAAACCCGGAAAGTTTCAGCATAAAACTCTTGGGTAATTTTCCATCTTTGATTTCTGTTTTATATAACGATTTAGTGATTTATATTTATATAAATTTTTGTAAAATTTTTAGGTAATAGAGTTAGGTATCAGCAATACTAAATAACCAACAAAAAATGCGTCATTTCATCATGTAAAAATCTCAAATACTAAACACTTCAAAGGTATCTTACTCAAATAATCTCAAGTACATCGAGAAAATATAAATACTCACACGTGATCGCTAATTTTTGACAGACTTAGATCAGATTTTAATTATCTGTCAGTGTTTAAGCGCTTGTGTAATAATATTTGACGCGATCGCCCTACGAGAAATGGATTCCAACTCGCTTCAATTTTATGTACTCGATATCCCAAGCGAAAATAAAGCTGCCTTGCTTGGTAATTACTTTCTAAAACATGGAGATATAAGTCTTGAAATCCCCACTCGCGGGAAACTTTTTCACAACTGATCAGTAACCCTGAGGCTACTCCATGCCTGCGGTATTTTGGCTGAACAGCTAAATTAGACAGGTAAAGAAAACTCCTACCACATTGAGTCCATGCATCGCTGAAGCGCACCCCTGCTTCTACAGTTCCCATTAAGTTATGAGCCTTATTCGCAGTAGCGTCTACGGCAACCAAACAAACGTGATGAGGCGCAGGTGATAGCAGTCGATGCCTTAAATCTTCGTAAATACCCAAACGTAATATGGGAAAAGCCCATCCCCATAGCCCCTTTTGGGAGTGAAAACTTTCAGCAATGATTTGAGCAACATCAGTTAAATCATCAGGCGTAGCCGCACGAATTTGGAATTGGCTAGAAGCTGGCTTAGTAGTGCCTGTGACTGTTTGTTGATAGTATGGGTGAAAAAACCAGGATGTCAAGGCTAGTTTAGTATTGATATTATTTAACGAAAATCTTCTTCAATATCCTAAAACATCATCCGACTAGGATGAAAACTTCAAATTTGCCAAATGATTAGATAATGTGGCAATAATAATTTTTCAACTGCTGCTACAGTAAAAATACTCAGTGATTGTTCTGATTGCTAAATTGGAAACAGGTATTTGTCTAATAGTATACTTTGCTTTTAAATCCTTATTGTTGTCACGTCCCTGACTCTACCATGACTACCATAAATAAAATTTACCTGCAAGTGTTAGTGCAACTGCTGCAAGGGGAAAAATTAGTATGCAGCTTTAACTGGATTTTTCAGCCAGCTTTGAGCGCTTTATGTAATATCAGATACTTCTCACCGGAGGTGAGACAAAATTTGGCAAGCAAGCATCAACTCTGTAACAATAAAACAAACTATGCAATTAATTCCGCTGCATCAGAGCGAATGGCGATCAGTATAAATTATTGAGTGAGACGAACTACTGTGAGTAAACGCTTCTACACTCAGCAGTCATGTAACCAAACAGCCTTAATGGTCGAAATGCTCTGCTCTTACCTGATCAGATTATTCTTTATCCAACTGCCGTTGCAGCAGGAAAGCGGCGCATGAAATCCCAAGCAAACAGTAAACCTAAAATTTTGGTTGTTGATGACGAGTTAGACAACCTTGACCTGCTTTATCGCACTTTCTATCGCGATTATAAAGTGCTAAGGGCATCCTCCGGGCCTGCGGCACTCGATCTGCTCGCCCAAGAAGGAGAAGTCGCAGTAATTATCTCCGATCAGCGGATGCCGATGATGAGCGGTACGGAATTTTTGAGTTTAACAGCAACTCAATATCCAGACATTATCCGTATTATCCTCACAGGGTACACCGATGTCGAAGACTTGGTGGAAGCAATCAATGCTGGTAAGGTATTCAAATATGTTACTAAACCGTGGGAAGCAGAGGAACTCAAGGCAGTAGTACGCCAAGCTCTGGATACTCATAATGTTCTCAAAGCTCGCACTCGCGAATTAACTCGCACACTGCGTCAGGAATCGCTGTTAAACACTGTTACGAATACGATTCGCAGTGCTTTAGACTATCGGCAAATTTTGCAAGCGATCGTAGATACAGTAGGTCATATGCTGGAGGTGGATGTTTGTTTATTACGTCCCTTCCAAGATGAGCAATTGGTAGATGAAAGATTCATTTATCAGAAAGTTTTTTTAGAGGAAACAGGGGAGAGTGTAAATTTAAATTCCTCTCTGTCTTTTCTCGCTCAGACAGTGTGGGAAACTCGTGAAGTACAAATAATTCATAATGTTGCTGGTGATGAACGGATTCAGGGTGATACGCCCGAACTGTACCAACGTAATATAGCGTTTGCAACTGCTAATATTTGCTCAAGTTTAGTTGTGCCATTGATTTGTCAACAGGAACTGATGGCAATGTTGGCACTGCACCAATGCTCAGAGCCTCGTTTTTGGGGTGATGAGGAGGTACAGTTGGTGTTGATGGTAGCGGATCAGGCAGCTTTGGCTTTATCCCAAGCCTATGCTTATGAACAGGTACGTGCCCTTGCTAAGCGAGAAGTCTTAATTAATACGATTACTAGCGCAATTCGCTCTAGCCTAGATCCTCAAGATATTTTTGCAGCGATTACCCAACAATTGGGACAGGCTTTACAAGTTGATGGATGTGTTTTGTCTTTGTGGACAGAAGAAGATGAGTTTGTTCAGTGTGTAGGCTTGTATGATAATTCTCCAAATGAAAATACTAGCGATCAAAGTTCAACTCAGCAATTACCCAATTCTCAAGCCACAATTAAGGAGAATCTGATTCTGCAAGAAATCTTGCGGACACAGGAACCTGTAGTAATTACTGATAGCAAATATTCTTTTTTAGAAATTCAAGGTTTTGATTTGCCATCGAAAATGCCAGCACGATCGCTCATGATTGTGCCATTATTGGCTGATGGAAAATGTATTGGTAGTATTACTCTACGTGAAGGTAATAAAGTACGCCAGTGGTTATCATCTGATATTGAACTGGCTAAATCAGTAGCAGCACAAGCAGCGATCGCAGTACAGCAATCACATTTATACCAAAAAACTCGCCAACAAGCAGAACGCTTACTGGAATTAGACAGGCAAAAAACAGAGTTTTTCCAAAATATTTCGCATGAATTCCGTACTCCCATCACCTTGATTCAAGGGCCTTTAGAGTCGGCGGTGGCAGCTGGTGAAGGATTATCTTACTCTCAAAGTGCGATCGCTTTACGTAACTCTCGCCGTCTTCTGAGATTAGTCAATCAACTGTTGGATTTGCAACGCCTTGATGCTGGGAGGATGCAGCCTAGTTTCCGCCCCTGTGATTTAGTTGAATTTGTTAACCAAATTGTTGAGTCGTTTCGCCCTTATTGTGAAAAAAAAGAACTGCATCTGATCACTCAGTTGGATGAATGTCCCACGGTTTACTTAGATGTCGAAAAGTTTGACAAGATAATTTACAACCTGCTGTCTAATGCCATGAAGTTTACTCCTGAAGGGGGTACAGTCAGCGTTAAGTTAAAATCTCAAGAAAATCATTGCGTACTGCAAGTACAAGACACTGGTATTGGCATAGTTAAAGAACAAATTCCCCACTTATTTGAACGCTTCCGCCAAGCTGAAGGTTCAGAAAACCGTTCCTATGAAGGCAGTGGCTTGGGTTTGGCTTTAGTAAAAGAATTGGTAGAACTGCACGGCGGTAGAGTCACTGTAGAATCAGTTTATGGACAAGGTACTACTTTTACCGTATGGTTGCTTCCTGATGCTGCTCATTTGCCCATACAACAAGTGCTAGAGACTCCTTGTGAACTAAATACCAGCCGCGCTAGTGTAGAGTTGGCCGATTTAGAGTTGGTAGAAGAAGAAACTACCAAAGAAAAACACATACAAGATGATAACATTCACTCTCCAGCAACTTTACCTCACTCCTTTATCTTGGTTGTAGACGATAACCCAGATCTGCGAGCTTACGTATCTGACATACTCCGCCGCGATGGGTATCAAGTACAAACGGCTCGTAATGGTCATGAAGGATATAGTATAGCTAAGGAAGTTGCACCTAGCTTGATAGTCACTGACTTGATGATGCCCTTAGTAACTGGAATAGAAATGATTCAGATGATCCGCAAAGAGGAGAATCTCAAAGGAATACCAATCATTTTACTAACAGCGAAAGTTGATGAGGAAACCCGCATCGAAGGGACAGAGCATGGCGCGGATGCTTATTTAGCCAAACCATTCAATGATCGCGAACTTCTAGCGGAAGTTCGGAATCTTCTAGCTTTGAAAGCAAATGAACGGCGAGTTTTAGAGTTAAATACTTATTTAACAGAATCTGTACTTAAGCGCTTTTTACCACCTGTATTGGTACAAAAAGCCGCAGCCGGAACTTTATCGCTAGATTTACGTCCAGAACCACGCTTGATTACAGTTTTATTTAGTGACATTGTCGGTTTTACCCAGCTAGCCAATACTCTGAGATCTCGCAGAGTCGCAGAGTTGCTTAATGAATATTTAGAAGCTATGACCAAAGTTGTGTTTGACAATGGCGGTACTGTAGATAAATTTATGGGAGATGCTATCTTAGCTTTATACGGAGCGCCAGAAGAACTGACCCCAAACGAACAGGTGCGTCGAGCTATTAATACAGCTAAAGCAATGCACCGTTCGCTTGCTGTGTTAAACCAGCGTTGGCGAGAGCAAGGTATTTTCGACAGTGACAGACTCACGGGGGTACAATTTCGTTGTGGTATCCACCAAGGTACAGCTGTTGTAGGAATGTTTGGCAGTGCGGAACGTGCTGATTATACTGCCATTGGCCCAAGTGTAAATATTGCTGCTAGGTTACAATCTGCGGCTGTTCCTGGTACCATTCTGGTTTCTGCGGCTGTGGCTGATTATTTGCAGGAAGATGAAATTATCAAAGGTAGTCCGTTAGAACTTAAAGGAGTAGATGAAACAGTTTTGACTTTTGCTGTGACGCCAGAATTAATCGCTAAAATTTAAACTGGGTTGATTAGTGTCAATAAATTAGTTAAAGTGTTTGATTTTAGACACTTAATTTTCCTTAAGATGTATTATTTTAAGAACAAACCCATAGAATAAATATATATTTTTTGCCTCATACAGAGTCACAGAGAAAGAGACCAGATTTAAGATTTTTGCCATAAGTATAATGAGGTAATGTATTGGAAAGTTCTTAGTTCACAACTTTTTGAGTGTGTCTTAATTACGAATTAACAATTACGTTAGCGTCATTGGTAGCGTTAGCGCAGCGTTAGCGAGGTACGAGCGTCCGAAGGAGCGTCATTACGAATTAATATGACACCACCGATCGCAGACAAAACTCCAATTCCAGCTAAAATCTGGAGGCGACACACTGATCCACCAGGTTTGTGGGTTGCTGTAATCATGGGTTCGATTTCTCTGCATTTGCTGGTGTTCTGGCTAATGCGCTCATCTGGGTTTAGCCTGAGACAGCAGCAAAATGATGAAGCCACGATTCCAATAGAAATTGTAGAAATTCCTGCTCAAACTCAGCCAAGAGCAAAACCAGTTCCTTCTAAACCGCTATCTACAACTCAAAAGCCACAAGTAACAGCAAAAGCTACCTTTGAGCCTGAAGATAGAAGTGCTATAGATTTTACCAAAAGACAACAGGCGATCGCCGAACAGCGTCAACGCGAACTCACTGAACAACGTCAACGCGAACTCA
>NZ_JCACKM010000020.1:0-41620 GCF_059505385.1 Desmonostoc vinosum | reverse complement strand
CTGAACAGCGTCAGCGCGAACTCGACGAACAGCGTCAGCGCGAACTCGATGAACAACGTCAACGCGAACTCGACGAACAGCGTCAGCGCGAACTCGACGAACAACGTCAACGCGAACTCACTGAACAGCGTCAGCGCGAACTCGACGAACAGCGTCAGCGCGAACTCGATGAACAGCATCAACGTGAACTCGACGAGCAAGCCAATAACCAAAATTTGTCTTCGGAAACTCCTGGTAACTTACCAGGTATTCCTAATACTCAAGATTCTTCCTTGCAAACTTCTAATGCAGATGCTGGAAGCCTTTTAGCAAGTTTAGTAGGAGAACCTCAACAGCTAGAAAGAGATAGACATAATCACCCAGCTAAAATCAAACCAAGCAACCAGCCATTTCCCAAAGGTCTCGAATATGTGAAGTATATCGAAAAGAAACCTGGTCAGCCTTTAGAACTCACGGTGATATTAACAATTTCAGAGAAGGGTGAACTTGAAAAGGTTGCGATTGAAGACGAAGCAATACCAGTAGATCAAAGAAGCTATTATCAAGATTTTATTACCAATCAAGTTTTTCAAAACTGGGAGTTTGAACCTGCATACGACAACGATCCAAACGATCCAAAGCCAAGTGACCTGATGGTACGTATCCAAATCCAGCCTCTTCCATGAGGGCTAAATTTTTTAATTTTAGCTAAAGCTATGTTATGCTTATAAAGTTGGAAATTTGCGGGCGTAGTTTAGTGGTAAAACTATAGCCTTCCAAGCTATTAATGCGGGTTCGATTCCCGCCGCCCGCTTGAAAAGCGATATAGTTGTTTGTAAGCGTATTGTAGTGTAAATCCCACTCCTAAACGTAGTTGTGCTAGCACAGCTTTAGCTAAGCACGAGGTCATTGCAAATTGCTCATCTAGAGACGCTTCATAGCGCGTCTCCCAAAGGGTTCGTCAACATAAAACCTTCATTTTAAATCTAATAAACCTTCTTCTTTGAGTTTAGGATTAAAACGAATTTGCATTTGTAAACCACGTGCTGCTAATTCTGCTAAAACTTCTGCTTCTACACGCCGCGCTACATTTTTAATAATTTTCATTTGTGCTAATTCATCATTAGTAGGGTTTTGATAGCTTGTTTGTTCTGCCGCCGTCATCATTGCTTTCACATCAATGGGGTTAGTCCATTTTTGTTTATCATCTCCATTTCCCAATGGCACGACGCCATTTTCATGAATCCAAGCTTTTTCAATACTTTCTAAAATCTTACGGCTGGGAAGTTCAATAGTTTGAACCTTTACCCAATAACATTGTTGTGGCTGACGTACCAAATGCTGCTTCAGACTAAGATAAACATCACGTGAGTAACCAACAAATTGCAGTACCTGTTCTTGGTTGAAAATAGCATACACCCCTATTTTCCCTTGCAATTGTTCAGATAATTCACCTTGATTGTCAATGTAAGCAATATACTCCAAGTCTATCAAAGCAGGAATATTAGTTTCCGTAGTCATAAATAAAATTGAAATTGACTAATTGTTTTAATGCTTATATAAATCTCTGAATCTTGTTATTAAAAATACCTGTTAAACACAAAGCCGCACTAAACTTTTTTACTTCTTCTTGCTTGGCGTCCTTGATATCTAACCTGTGGTAAGCCGCTACCCTGTGCGAACAACTTCGTCGAATGCGTCTAAGGCGTTTCGTTTCTCATATAGTTTTGATATCTTCATCCAGAATTAGTACAACCAATTTTCCGATAAATTGCACAAAGGCGACTGGGGCTAAAAATCTTAGCACTAAACATAAAATTCGGTGGTACATTGATAATAGCGTATTCATCAGATTCATAATATTTTTCCAATATAGCTGGCATCCCTTTAGGAGTTGCCAAGCTATAAGGAACTGGTTGAAAAAGTAATTCAGTAAATTCTACTTTTTCGCACTGCAAATGTTGACAAATCTGCTTGACAAAAGTCTCACTCTTCAATAACTGAAATAAAGTTTCTTGAGCTTGCGGTTCAAGAGTGAAATTACCATCAAAGTTTTGAACGATTTTTAAGGGCATTTTGTGTGAAGGTGATTGTATAGCGATCGCAAATTAGTTATAAAAATCAGCCTATGAGATTATGGGACTTCTGTCAGCCCTATGCATAGGCGCAAAAGATTAAGAATCATAAAGTTTGTTGAATGAACCAAAAGAAAAAGGCGAAAGAAACTCTTCTTTCACCTTTTAAACTTTTATCTTGAGGTTTTACTCATCATCAAAATCGTCGTCGTCGTCTTCCTCAAAATCGTCTTCTTCTTCCTCGTCCACAATTTCATCGGCGATTAATTCATCATCATCATCTAGAATTGACCTTTCTATGCGTCTGTTGCCAAATCCAGATTCTGCCAGGGAAGGAGAATCTAAATTATAGGCCCGGGCTGTGCGGTCATCTAGTACCATATCCAACGGGTCATCGACTTCATCCAAAACGCTGCTACTTTCAAGCGCCGCATAATCATCGATTGCACCCGGTTCTTCATAGGTATTGTAACCAGTACCCGCCGGAATTAATCGCCCGATAATCACGTTTTCTTTTAAACCCCGCAGCCAGTCGGATTTACCTTCAATCGCGGCTTCGGTTAGTACCCGTGTTGTTTCTTGGAAGGATGCAGCAGAAATAAAGCTGTCAGTGTTCAACGATGCTTTGGTGATACCCAACAGTACTGGGGTATACTGTGCCCTAGCACCGCCAGTAATTGCCATTGCTTCGTTGACTTGCTCAACTTGGCGCAATTCTACCAATTCGCCGGGGAGCATGGTGGTGTCTCCACCATCATCAATCCGTACTTTGTTGGTCATCTGGCGCACAATTACTTCAATGTGCTTATCGGCAATATCAATACCTTGGGATTGATATACCATCTGTACTTCATTTACCAAAAATGTTTGCACCTTTTGTAAGGCGTGGCTAGCACAAGCATAAACGCCGTCTTCTGAACCCAAGCTGAAGAAGATTTCCAGGATCTCGTGGGGGTTGGATGGGCCATCAGTTAATGGCTGTCCAGCTAAGATATGTGCCCCATCTGGGATAATCAAATTTTGTCCTGGCCCCAATGGGTAATCGGTGACTACACCATTTGATTCTACAACTTTGATGGCGATCGCTTCATCACCATCACCATAAACAACTTTGACTTCTCCTGCGCGTCGTGCTAAAATGCAAGCCTCTTTTGGCTTCCGAGCTTCTAGAAGTTCCTCAATCCGTGGTAAACCTTGGATGATGTCTCCAGTTTTTGCCCGTTCAAATACCAACAGCACCAAGTTATCACCGCGCTGTACCAAATCACCATCTTCTACCTGCAACACAGCACCAGGGCTAACTCGGTAGGGACGACCGACACGAATAGTAATTGAGTAGTTTTTAGTACTTAGTGCTGATTCATCAGTAGTTGTAGCGGCAGTATTTTTTACAAAATCTACTACTTGCCCAGATTCTTCAGCAAAGATGCCAGCAGCAACTTCTGCACCTTCTACAAGCAAATCGCCAACCTTGACTTTCGGCTGGGTGCTAGTGTTGGTTACTATCATGTCAGTTTGCCGTAATACCAAACAGCGGCGTACAGTTTCTGTGCCTTTTTGCACACCCCGCACAATCCCACCTTCTTTACACAAGATTTGGGTACGTGCAACCACAGATCCAGGTGCAATAGTTAGTCCATCTTGGACTTCTAGACTTGTCTGGGTACTACCTTGAGTAGCATCAGCGGCAATGTCTCGACGCACCACCAAGGATTCCAAAATCACCAACTGCAAGCGCTGCACTTCTGGATCTTGCTCATCCTCCACCAATTCAATATCTGCTGCTAGGGGAGAGGCATTGTGGTCTTGTTCGCCTTCTTGTTCAATTTCCAGTACTAGCTGGGTTCGTAGCAACTCCACACCTTCAACGGACTTGACGCGTTCTGAATCTTTGTAAGGTAGTCGTTGCACTGCCCGCAACTGAATCGAACGTCCTGTCTGTTGACTCACCGATGTGGTTGATGGCACATCTGGATTATTCGGTACAGGGAATTCCACTACCGGACGACTCAACAATGCTGGGCCTTCTGGAGACTCGACATACTGGATGTAGCGTAATTCTGTAGCAACGCTGCCTTGGAATTCTTCACCAGGTTGGACAAAGGTGTTATCTCGCCCGCTCACTGCTTCTGGATCATCCACCATCAGCAGTTCGCCTGGTTTAATTACCACTTCTCGCAGAATGTCGTTTTTCTGGGTAACTTCTACTACACCACTGGTTTGACAGAAGATATCTTTGACTACCTCTGTACCAGCTTCGACAAACTGACCGTCTTCCACCAATAGCAAAGAAATATCTTTATTGACTTCGTGGGTTTCTTCGGGAATCCACAGCAGTGTACCTCCCTCTACCACTTCGTAACCCAGCTTGGCTTTGCCTTTCTTCTGGACTTCTACACCCGCGAATTTCAGGAAACCACCTGTGGTTGTGCGATAGCGATCGTCAATCAATTCAGCAACTACTTGACCATTTTGCACTTTTGTGCCTGGTGTAGCCCGGAGGTTGAATACTTGGTTATTGCCAGTAGAGACTAAGTAGTTGTTACGACCTT
Organism: Desmonostoc vinosum; assembly: GCF_059505385.1. Lineage (NCBI taxonomy): Bacteria > Bacillati > Cyanobacteriota > Cyanophyceae > Nostocales > Nostocaceae > Desmonostoc > Desmonostoc vinosum. The sequence continues at coordinate 37,014 of NZ_JCACKM010000020.1, read as the reverse complement.
GGGAACTTTGGACTGTGACTGTTGCTTGGTCTAAAACCACAGAGGCTGTGATAATTTCAATCTCTCTAGTACTCTTGCCGGGAGTAGCTTCGGGTAAGCGCACCACACCACCGTGCAAAGTAGTCAATTTGGTTTCTGCTAAAACGCCATTAGAGGCGATCGCATCACCATTCTTCACCACTAATTCTGCACCTGGCGGTAAGTTATAAACTTCCCCAGACAAAATCCAAATCAAGCCACCTCTAGCAGCGGTGGTTGTGGTGTTACCTTGACGGTCGGTTTTTTGTTCTGGGACAACTTCGGCAAATTGAACTTCCCCTGCCAAGTCTGAGGCGACATCTTTGACCGCTTTCTCCGTATTAGTACGGGTTGTGCGTCCACCTAGGGCAACTTCTGCCAGCAACTGACCAATTTTTACTTGTTGTCCATCAACTATATATAGTGTTGAAGCTTGGGTGACATGAATTTCTTGGTTAGCTGGGGTCTCAGAGCCTTCTTTTTTTGGCTCTAAAATTAAGATGCCATTGGCTTCAACATACAAAGCATCTTCACCATGACGGGTACGATAGGGTCTTGTCCGCAACTTGCGAGGAATTTTGATTGTACCGTCAGTTTTCGAGCGTACTTGTTGCGCTACTTCCCCAGTAAACACACCGCCTGTGTGGAATGTCCGCATGGTTAGCTGGGTTCCAGGTTCACCAATACTTTGAGCGGCAATAATCCCCACAGCTTCGCCTAAGTCTACCATTTTCGCATGAGCTAGACTCCAGCCATAGCAGTGTTGGCACACAGAACGCGCCGCCTCACAAGTTAGAGGCGATCGCACCACAACTTCCGCAACCCCAGCTTTTTGAATTTTGATCGCCAAGTCATCGGAAACTGGGGTATTGCGGGGTGCGATTACTTCTTTTGTAGTTGGATGTATTACATCTTCGCCAATTACGCGTCCCATCAAGCGGGTTGCCAGAGGGATCAAAGTTTTTGCACCCTCCGTCATCGGACGTATGGGAATTCCCCTGGTGGTACCGCAGTCAAATTCCCGAATGATCACATCCTGGGATACGTCTACTAGACGGCGGGTGAGATAACCAGAGTCGGCGGTACGTAAGGCTGTGTCTACCAATCCTTTTCTCGCGCCGTAAGACGAGATAATATACTCTGTGACGGTGAGACCTTCCCGGAAGTTGGTTTTAATTGGTAAGTCGATAATTTCTCCTTGGGGATCTGCCATCAGTCCCCGCATCCCTACCAATTGCCGCACCTGGGAGATGTTACCCCGTGCCCCAGAAAACGCCATCATGTATACGGAGTTGAGGGGGTTGGTTTTCTTAAAGTGGACAACTACTTCATCTTTGAGGGCTTCACTAGTACCATTCCAAGTGTCGATTACTTTTTGGAAGCGTTCAACTTCGGTGATTTCTCCCCGTTGGTAACGGGCTTCAGTCGCGCGAATTTCTTCTTCAGCCGCTTCGAGGAGCGATCGCTTACTAGGTGGCACCATTAAGTCATCTACACTAATGGAAACCCCTGCTTTAGTAGCGTAGCGAAAACCCAAATCTTTTAACTTGTCCGCCATCACAGCGGTTCGCGCTGTCCCATAATGCGTAAAGGCCCAAGAAATCAAATTTCTTAATTGACCTTTATCAACCACGCGATTGCGGAAAATCATTTTTTCGTTAGTCATTAGTCATTAGTCCTGAGTCTTGGGGGATTGGGTACTGGGTACTGGGTACTGGGTACTGGGTATTTTTCCAGTCCCCAATCACCAGTCCCTAGTCCCTAACTAGCAAGTGCTTCTTGAATGGCTTTGTTGTAAATCACGCGACCTGGTGTTGTACGTACATACTGAGAAACTACATTTCCCTCACTGTCTTCTCTGACTCGACGGAACTTGTACAACAATGTCCGGCTACCATCGGTGTTGTCTGTAACTTCCAAAGGTTCCAAATCTGGTTGGTCTGATTCTACTTCACCGTCAAATCGCACATAGATGTAAGCGTGCAAGTCTATTTGCTCTTGCTGAAAAGCCATAATTACATCATCTAGCGAAGCAAAATATCGCCCTGCCCCTTTTGTTGCACCGGGATTTTCTGCTGTTAAATAGTATGCTCCCAGCACCATGTCTTGGCTAGGCGTGATAATCGGCTTCCCTGTGGCTGGTGACAAAATATTGTTAGAAGCCAACATCAACAACCGCGCCTCAGCTTGACTTTCTAAGGACAATGGAACGTGTACCGCCATTTGGTCGCCGTCAAAGTCAGCGTTAAAAGCTGGACATACCAGAGGATGCAGTTGAATTGCCCTTCCTTCCACCAAAATCGGCTCAAAAGACTGAATCCCCAAACGGTGCAGTGTCGGTGCGCGGTTGAGTAATACTGGGTGTCCTTCGATTACCTCTTCTAAGACATCCCAAACACTGGGATCAGACCGAGATATCAGCTTTTTCGCAGCTTTGATGTTATTTACCATCCCCGTGCGAATCAGGCGATTAATTACAAACGGTTGAAACAGCTCAATTGCCATTTCCCTTGGCAAACCACACTGGTGAATCTTCAACTTCGGCCCCACCACAATTACAGAACGACCGGAGTAGTCAACCCGTTTACCCAGCAAGTTCTGCCGAAAACGCCCTTGCTTACCTTCAATAATGTCTGATAAAGATTTCAACGGACGGTTATTTGCCCCAACAACGGTGCGTCCCCGCCGACCGTTATCAATCAAAGCGTCTACTGCTTCTTGCAACATCCGCTTCTCGTTCCGCACAATAATCTCTGGTGCTAAAATTTCTTGCAGCCGTGCCAAACGATTATTGCGATTAATCACCCGCCGATACAAATCATTTAAGTCACTGGTGGCGAACCGTCCACCATCTAGCTGCACCATTGGCCGCAAGTCTGGTGGAATCACGGGGATCACAGTCATTACCATCCACTCTGGCTTAGAACCAGTGGCGATAAAGTTGTCAATCACCCGCAGGCGCTTAATTAATTTCGCCCGCTTTTGTCCTTTAGCGTTACCAATTTCCTCTCGTAAGGTTTCAGCTTCTTGCTCTAAATTGATATCAGCCAACAAGCGCAACAGTGCCTCAGCACCAATACCTACCTCTACACCTTGCAACTGAGAATCTTCGCTATAAATTTGGTCTTCAATTTCCAGCCATTGATCTTCACTCAATAGCTGTTTATAGCTTAAGGTTTCAGCATTACCTGGACTGAGGACAACATAAGAGTTGAAATAGACAATCTGCTCAACATCCCGCAAAGGCATATCCAGCAGGATAGAAATATAGCTGGGAATCCCTTTGAGATACCAAACGTGAGCCACTGGTGCAGCGAGCTTAATATACCCCATCCGGTGGCGTCGTACCCGCGACTCGGTGACTTCTACCCCACAACGCTCACAGACAATTCCACGGTGACGTACTCTCTTGTACTTACCACAGTGGCATTCCCAATCTTTCGCAGGGCCAAAAATCCGTTCACAGAACAAGCCATCCATTTCTGGCTTGAGTGTCCGGTAATTAATCGTCTCTGGCTTGGTGACTTCACCTACCACCTGACCATTGGGTAAAGTGCGCTCACCCCATTGCCGAATGCGTTCTGGTGATGCCAAGCCGATTTTTACGTAGTCAAACTGATTAGTTTGGGCGGGTCTCATTTTTCTAATTCGTAATTCGTAATTCGTGAGGGAGTCGGAGTCTTGGCGGTTCCCGTCGAGTCCGTTAGCGCTAGCGTCAAGCCTGCGGCATAGCTTCGCTTAGAGCGACGTTCGCGTCAGCGTCTCCCCTTGGGAGAAGGAGCGTCACTCCCGAACCCGAAGGGTAATTCGTAATTAACAATTTTTAATTCGTAATTCGTAATCAATTCTTCAATTACGAATTACGAATTATCAATTACGAATTACTCGTCTTCTTCCAACGATTCGCGGGAGAGAGATTCATAGGTTGGTCGAGGCGGTGTACGACGGGCTGATTGGTCTGCCATCAAATCGACTTCTACATCTAAAGAACTACCGTCTGCTTGGGTTTCTACTTTGTGTACGGCAATATCTAACCCCAATGATTGCAGTTCTCGCATCAGTACTTTAAAGGATTCTGGTGTCCCTGGTCGAGGAATTGCCTTACCTTTAACGATCGCATTGAGCGCTTCATTTCTACCCTGCATATCATCAGACTTGACTGTCAGCAATTCCTGCAAGGTGTAAGCGGCACCGAAGGCTTCTAGTGCCCACACTTCCATTTCCCCAAATCGCTGACCACCTTGCTGTGCTTTACCACCCAAGGGTTGCTGAGTCACTAGCGAGTACGGGCCTGTGGAACGGGCGTGAATCTTATCATCCACCAAATGCACTAGCTTCAGCATGTAGGCTACACCCACAGTTACTGGTCGGTCAAAGGGTTCGCCAGTCCGACCGTCATAAACTATGATTTTGCCGGGATCATCCGGGTTATATACCCAAGTTTTGCTGGTTTCATCCCGTGCTTCTTGCAATTTGCCATGCACAATCCTCCGGGATGACTCTTCACCATACATTTCGTCAAAGGGAGTAATCTTAAACCGCACTCCCAAATTATGACCAGCCCAACCCAACAAACACTCAAATACCTGTCCGACGTTCATCCGGCTGGGTACGCCCAAGGGGTTGAGGACGATATCTACTGGTGAACCATCGGGTAAATATGGCATGTCTTCCGCTGGTAAGATGCGGGAAATAATTCCCTTATTACCGTGGCGTCCCGCCATTTTATCCCCAACTTGGATTTTCCGTTTCTGGGCGACATACACCCGAACTACCATATTGGCCCCTGGTGGCAGTTCATCGCCTTGTTCACGGGTAAACAGACGGACATCAACAACGCGTCCCTTCTCGCCGTTGGGTACGCGCAGTGAGTTATCCCGTACATCCCGCGCCTTTTCACCGAAAATCGCCCGCAAGAGCTTTTCTTCTGGAGGTTGGTCGGATTCCCCTTTGGGGGTCACTTTTCCTACCAAAATATCCCCAGCCTCTACCCAAGCCCCAATGCGAATGATCCCCTGTTCATCTAATTGGCGCAGAGCGTCTTCCCCGACGTTGGGAATTTCTCTGGTGATTTCTTCTGGCCCCAGTTTTGTTTGTCTAGCCTCAATCTCATATTTCTCAATGTGAATTGAGGTGTAAATATCATCTTGTACTAGCCGCTCTGAAATCAAAATCGCGTCTTCGTAGTTGTATCCTTCCCAAGGCATGTAGGCAACAACAATATTTTGTCCTAGTGCCAGTTCCCCACCTTCGGTGGAGGAGCCATCAGCTAGCACTTGTCCTGCTACAACGCGCTCACCAATGCGGACGAGGGGTTTTTGATTTAAACAAGTGTCCTGGTTGGAACGTTGATACTTGGAGAGGTAATACTTAATTTCGGAAGTATTGGGTTTAGGGCGCACACGAATTTCTGTAGCATCCACGTAGGTGACATCGCCATCGGTGCGGGAGACAATTACCATCCCAGAGTCTCTAGCACCTTGCGCTTCCAAACCTGTGCCTACTAAAGGACGCTCTGGTTTGAGCAAAGGTACAGCTTGCCGTTGCATGTTCGACCCCATCAACGCCCGGTTGGCGTCATCATGTTCCAAGAAGGGAATCATGCTAGTAGCTACGGACACAATCTGTACAGGTGACACAGCTACGTAGTCTACTTGCTCAGGTGTTGTTGTAGCCCAATCTTGGCGATAGCGTACTGGTACTTGCGGCCCCTTGATGTAGCCGTTTTCATCTAAGGGAATATCCCCGGTGGCAGTCCGCAAATCGTCTTCTTCGTCGGCTGTCATGTAAACTGGGGTGATATCAAACCGCACCCGACCATTTTCTACAGGCCTAAATGGTGTTTCCAAGAAGCCGTACTGATTTACCCGTGCATGGGTTGCCAAAGAACCAATCAAACCCGCGTTGGGGCCTTCTGGCGTCTCAATCGGGCAAATACGTCCGTAGTGGGAGGGGTGAATATCCCGGACAGCAAACCCAGCACGTTCGCGGGTTAAACCACCAGGGCCAAGGGCGCTGAGACGGCGTTTGTGTGTCAGTTCTGCTAAGGGATTGGTTTGATCCATGAACTGACTTAATTGGCTTGAGCCAAAGAATTCTTTAATTGCCGCTACCAATGGTTTGGGGTTGACTAAGGAAGCAGGAGTTAATACCTCGGCATCGGATACAGTCATCCTTTCCCGAATAATCCGCTCTAAACGGTTTAAGCCTACCCTGACTTGGTTTTGCAGCAATTCGCCCACACTTCTGACTCGGCGATTACCCAAGTGGTCAATGTCATCAATATTACCAATATCATACTCAAGATTGATTAGGTAATCCACGGCTGCCAGGATATCACTGGAAGTCAGCACGCGCATCGTGTCAGGAACGGAAAGCCGGAGTTTTTTATTAAGTTTGTATCTTCCGACACGACCTAAATCGTAACGTTTCGGATCAAAGAAGCGGGAATCTAAGAGTTGCTGACCACCTAAAACTGTAGGTGGTTCGCCAGGACGTAACTTGCGATACAACTCCATCAGGGCTTCTTCTTCGGAAAACTGCCCTTCTTTCTCAATGGTTTTTTGAAAATATTCTGGGTGGCGGAGGGCGTCAAAGATTTCGTTATCTGATAATCCTAAAGCCTTTAATAGTACTTGCGCTGAGAGTTTCCGGGTTTTGTCGATGCGTACCCATACTAAATCGTTACGGTCTGTTTCAAACTTCAGCCATGCTCCCCGGTTAGGAATTAAGCTCGCAGAATAAGTCCGTCGCCCATTTTTATCGATTTCTGATTTGTAATATACACCTGGCGATCGCACAATCTGATTGACAATTACCCGCTCAGCCCCGTTAATAATGAACGTACCGCGATCGGTCATCAAAGGCAGATCACCAATGAATACCTCCTGCTCTTTAATTTCCCCGGTTTCCTTATTAATTAGACGTGTGGGAACATACATTTGTACGGCATAGGTGCTATCCCGCCGCTTGGCTTCTTCGACGCTGTACTTTGGCTCTTTGAGTTTGTAGTTTTGACCCAAAAAGTGTAGCTCTAGCTTGCCAGTGTAATCTGTGATTGGACTAAAGGAGTTAAGTTCCTCTATCAGCCCTTCTTCCAAAAACCAGCGGAAGCTTGAACGCTGGATTTCAATCAAGTCGGGCAACAAAAAGGCGGGTTCCAAATATTTGTCGTCGTCGTAATTCATGCCTCTACCTTTCTCAACCTGGTTTTACTTTCCCTTGGACACTGCTGTCTAACGGTTCCCGATCCTAGCTAGTGTCCGTCATCGCTGTTTGGGAACTGCTCCTGACATCGCCTGCTGTTTACAGGTATGGGCAAACGCAGCAATTAAAGCCGGAATTGGCAATTCTGACAAGGGGGTAATTCCCCTAATGCTCGTACAGAAATGCGAAAATCCAGCTGTAAGTTTGATTCCAAAATATGTAGATAGTCGAGATTTTCCTGAATTTGATATGGTTTCCTCAACTTCCCCTCCGAAAAAGCGCGTTAGTTAACCTACGCATCTATGATGATTTCGTGTATAATATTAATACACCCCATTTCTACTACTCTCAGTGATATTTTCAAGCTGAGGTAACGCTTCATGTGTGTTTGGATTTGCATCGGAATGGCTTTACTTGGCTGGACTATACTCACAAGGCAATTTTGTTTAAAGATTTTCTATAGGTTAAATACACAGAGGGCGATGTTGTGCAAAAGTTTAGCTCAACCTGAGTTGACACGGTTAATCGTGTATTGAGAGCATCCACTTGTAGAGGTGTGAGGATGGACAAGTCGATGAGAGTGTGAAGCTCAAGCCAAGAAGCTCTAGGTTCCTTCCTTTACCATTATGGCGCAACATAAATGTTTTGGAGGGATTAATCTTAGCATATTTTTGTCCTCCTAGAGTTTTATTTTTTTCACAACGGGATCATCAAGAGGAGAGCGCACCTGATTTATATCGACAAACCAAACAATTTACAGGCGTTTTGGGTGGTTTGATCAGCGATCGCCTCTACTGTTTCCTGGCGTAATTTGGCGACTTGTTCCGCTACATAACGGACATAGGCCGGTTCATTACGTCGTTCGCCCCGTTTGGGAACTGGAGCTAAAAAAGGGCAATCTGTTTCGATCAATAGGCGATCGCTGCTCACCATTGCCGCTGAGGCTTGAATAGCTTTGGCATTCTTGAATGTCACTGTGCCGCTAAAGCTGATGTAGAAACCTAAATCCAGAAACCATTGAGTTTCTTCTGGCGTTCCACCCCAGCAATGCATGACACCCCGTATTCTTTCTCCTTGAATATTTTGCCATTTTTGTAACACTTCTCTGACCTCAATAGCAGCATCACGACAGTGAATAATTACTGGTAAATTGAGTTCAGAGGCGATCGCTAATTGGGCTTCAAACACCATGTGCTGCTGCTCATAGTTGTCTGCTTTGTAAAAATCTAGCCCCATTTCCCCAATTGCCACCACTTGAGAATCTGAGCCAGCCAAAAAAGTAATTTTTTCGGCTGTTCCAGCATTCCATTTTTGGGCATCTAGAGGATGCAATCCTACAGCAAAACTGAGTTCAGGAAACTCATGTGCTATGGCTTGGATACTAGAAAACTCTGAAGGTTCAACACAGGAATGTACTAAACGTACAACACCTGCCTCTTGCCATCGCGATCGCACTGCGGCTAAATCTGACTGAAACAGATCAAAGTTGAGGTGGACGTGGGTGTCTATTAGGTGCATTTTTTAGCTGTTTGTCCTTACTTACGTAAATTAATGACAAAGGACAAATGACTAATGACTACTGTGCCTTTTGTGTCAATGGTTTTAGCTTGCGAGCTAATCTTGATTTTTTCCTGGCTCCATTGTTTGGGTGAAGAACACCTCGTTTGACAGCTTTATCTATTTTGCTGTAAGTCTCAGATAATCGAGACAGAGCTTCTTGCTCTAATTCTGGAGTCGGATTAGCTGCATAAACATCAGCAGCACTCAGGTATTTTTTCATCAGCGTCTTTACTGCTGATTTGTAAGCTTTGTTACGCAGTCGATTGCGTTCTGCAATTTGGGCGCGCTTAAGAGCAGACTTTGTATTCGCCACAGTCAGTTCCAAAAAAACTAATAATATTATGTACACACACTACTAGACTTACTAATATAGCATTCATACTTGCTAATGTAAGAGTTTCCTCAAAAAATCTCGAAATGGGGATAGGGTGTAATGGGGGCTGAAAGGAAGCAGAAAGAGAAATTAAGCCGTTAAGCATTAATTTGCACGTTGAGAACGCAGGGTGCAGAGGGTTTTAGGCTTTTATTCACAAGACTTCTTGCATAAATACTTTAATGTTGTTGAATAATACTGTGAAAAGCTCACGCAGAGGCAAGGCAGCGCGGTCTTGGGGTCTCCCCCATGAGCGACTGCCGCGCAGAGGCGCAGAGAAGAGAACGCAAAGAGGGACTTTTGCAAGAGAATCACAATACAAATAGTACAATCTGTAAGCATGACAACTTAGCAAACACCAATTCCCCACATCACCAATAAAGGAAATGCGTTAAAATTAGGTACTTCAATGAATAGTGACCTTATAAAGGTAGAGACTCGACATATCGTGTCTGTACAGGTGCTAGCTACTAAAGTAAAAAAATAAGCATAAATTATACTCAGAACTATACACTATTGAAATTTGGGGAAGTGGATGTGCAAAAACATCATCTCCACTGCTGCAAGAAATCAGGTGTAGGGTCAAGGGTAGCGGGAAGTGGGCATACTCGCTCCCTGCCGAGAAGCTCAACAGGCGAATCGGACTGAGCATTTAAGTTGCCTTCTCAAGCAAACCAGTGCTGCCGGTCTTGGGAGTATCAAAAAAATCCAGGTTAAGCTAGAGAAGAGAATTAGAGTGCAGCTCTTGACTCAAGTGGGTTAAGAGCAAGACTAAATTTTCAAGCGAGAATATTCTAACATTTTGGCATTGTGCTTACTCCATGCTGCGAATCATTACTCAGCAGGCAGACGTCAGAGCAGAACTACAACGGATCTGCGATCGCACCCATGACGAACAGGTGCTTCACAAAGAAGCAACGGTGCGAGAAGTGTTGCAAGCAGTAAAACGCCAAGGCGATAAAGCTGTATTGCATTATACTGCCGAATTTGACCACCAAACCCTCAAGCCTGAAGAACTACGCGTTACAGGCTCAGAACTAGATGCAGCCTATCAACAGGTGTCGAAGGAGCTGCTGGCGGCAATTCGGTTAGCTAGCCGCCAAATTGAAGCGTTTCATCGTCAGCGTGTCCCCAAAAGCTGGGTACACTTTGGCGATGATGAAATTGTGTTAGGCAAACGCTATACCCCCGTTGATCGAGCAGGGTTGTACGTGCCTGGTGGCCGCGCCGCCTATCCTAGTACGGTGCTGATGAATGCAGTACCGGCAGGGGTAGCTGGTGTACCTCGTGTAGTCATGGTAACGCCACCCGGAGTGGGAGGAGCGATTAACCCAGCAGTTTTGGTGGCTGCCCAAGAAGCAGGGGTGCAAGAAATTTACCGGATTGGAGGCGCACAAGCAATCGCCGCTTTAGCCTATGGCACAGAAACCATCCCCAAGGTGGATGTAATTACTGGCCCTGGTAATATTTATGTCACCTTAGCGAAAAAACTTGTCTACGGCACTGTTGGTATTGATTCTTTGGCCGGGCCAAGTGAGGTGCTGATCATCGCCGACGAAAGTGCCAATCCGGTGCATGTCGCCGCTGATTTGCTAGCTCAAGCCGAACATGATCCAATGGCAGCAGCAATTTTGCTAACGACAGATACTAGTTTGGCAAAAAATGTGCAAGTAGCTGTGGAAAGACAACTAGTAGACCACCCACGGCGACTAGATACAGAAAAAGCGATCGCTCACTATGGCTTAATTGTCGTTGTGGAATCTCTAGAAGCAGCAGCAGAACTCTCGAATGAATTCGCCCCTGAACACCTAGAGTTAGAAATCAAGGATCCTTGGGCACTAATTCCCCAGATTCGCCACGCTGGAGCCATCTTTTTAGGTTACTCAACACCAGAGGCTGTAGGAGACTATCTCGCAGGGCCTAACCATACCTTGCCCACTTCCGGCGCAGCTCGCTATGCTTCAGCATTGGGAGTAGAAACTTTCCTTAAACACTCTAGTATAATTCAATACTCTCAAACTGCATTAGAAAAAGTGGCTAGTGCAATTGACGTGCTAGCAACAGCTGAAGGCTTACCTTCCCATGCCGATTCAGTCCGACGCCGAATTCAGCAAGAAGAGTAATTTGAATGCTTAATTTTTTCTTACGCTGTTGCGAAAATTCATTGGGTGGCTTCAAACTAAAAGTCTGGATGGCTTACGTCTCAAGGGAGGAGCCACTTGTGTGAACTATCTAATCACACTAGTTGCCAAAATTCAGTGAACAGTTATCAAGATGGAACGAGTCACTTGATATCCTTTGATAACTGATAACTGATTTTTGCTTGAAAAAACAGTAGTTGCTACAACTCATCACGAGTCAAGCACTGCTTAAAAAAAAACTCCATACGGCGTAGCCTCGCAATATACAAACTTAATTAAGTTACTACTGATAAATTGGTTGGTGTAGCTACCAATAATCTATATTAAGTACTTAATGGTAAGGGGTCTACTCTTTAGGAGACGAGAGCGGTGCTAAAAAATATCTTGGTAGCTCTGGACGGTACGGAAATTGGAGAACGAGTAACTCAAACTTTGAGTGATTTAGTATTGTCACCAGATAGCAAAATTGTTTTCTGTCATGTGTTTCCTCACCCAGAGTCAGAGATGGAGCTACCCGTTGATCGTCCTCACCCAGAGTCACCAACGCTTTCTTATTTCCAAATTGAAAAACAACTGCAATCTTATCAAGAAGAGTTATCAGTTGAGAGTGAATTAGAGCTAGTCACTGGTGATCCGGCTGACGAGATTATTCGCCTTGCCAATATCTACAAGGCTGATTTAATTGTCATTGGCAGTCGTGGTTTGACAGGAATAAAGCGAATTGTTCAAGGTTCTGTTAGTAGTCAAGTGGTAGAAGAGGCCAATTGTTCTGTTTTGGTGGTAAAGCCGAATTAGAATTAGGTAAAACAACGCCATGACCTTTGCTATGAGCGATTCATCGCTCACTACGAACCATAATTTTATTATTACGTTTAATTAATTTCAGCGGTTTGACTTGTCAAAAACTGACGCAAGCTCAACAAACTTAAAGTTTGTCCTAAATTCAGGGGCAGAATTGATACTCCTTCTAAACGAGACTGTACCCAACCATCTCCCCAATACCATTCGTGAAATCCATCAATACCGCCGCTAAGCAGTAAGCGCAGACAATTAGGTTTGACAACATCGACTCGATGATGAATCGCAACTGGCCCAGTCCAGGTTGTAAACTGGAATCCTGAATGTAGTTCTTCTGGCATTCCTGAAGCAAAGCGTTGTCCTAAGAGCCATTTTTCCAGCTGCTGAGGATGCAGCAGACTGTCATGAATTGTAGTTGCTGATGCTGCGATTTCTATCCGGAGTTGGCTTTGTTGAAAAGTACCTAGCATTTTTTGAGAGACTCTGAGTGAGTTAAAGATACTACGAAATATGTTTGAGAAAAACAATCAAATTTGGTAGAAAGCGGTATGACAACCACAACTGTTTTGGCATATCTTTTAATCGCTTGCTACTTGGTGATGGAGCGTTTGTTAAGGAAGGGTGAGCAAGCGCTTAGTCTTCAACCGGGTTTATCTGACCAAGGTAGTTCCCGCTTAATGTGGGTTAGCGGTTTATTCACTCTCTCTATTGTATTACTTGCGCCTGTCTTCAACATTTATCAAATTGGGTACTGGCATCAAATTTATATCGGTTATGTTGGACTGCTGTTGATGTTTATTGGATTGACGATACGCTATTGGGCAGCCAAAACGCTTGGTGAGTTTTACACTCGTACACTACGAATTCTTGATGGTCATCAAATCGTTAATCAAGGGATTTATCGTGTCGTTCGACACCCTGGCTATCTGGGTACATTCCTCATGGATATCGGTGCAGGACTAGCTGTAACCAATTGGATTATACTTTTGGTGATTGCGGTGACAGGTATTGTATCGCGTGCTTATCGCATTCGCAAGGAAGAACAGATGCTAGAAACTGCATTTGGAGAGCAATACAAGACGTACTCAGATAAAACTTGGGGCTTTGTTCCGTTAATCTATTGATTTTTGTAGTTACAGCTAGCATTGCGATCGCCAACCAAGGAGGTAGCAGATTGTGACTCAAGCTTTACGAAAACTAGTTAAATTTGATGAGTTTGTTGCTAAATATCCAGATAACACAGGTAAACATTACGAGTTGCACGATGGAGTAGTAATTGAAATGCCCCAACCGTCGGGTGATCATGAACAGGTAGTTGGGTTTTTAGCCTTTGAGCTGACTAGAGAATGTATACGTTTGAGCCTTCCATACTTCATACCCAAAACAGCATTAGTTAAGCCACCTGAAAATGAATCAGCTTACTCGCCAGATGTGCTGTTATTGAATCACCCCAATCTAATAAATGAATTTCTGTGGAAGAAAGAGTCTACTGTTAGCCTTGCAGGATCTATCCCACTAGTAATTGAGGTGGTAAGTACGGCAGTTGCTACAACGGGGGGAACCCCCGCAACGCACTGCCTCACCAACTGGAGAGATGACTATTTTACAAAACTAGGTCAATACGAATCTATTGGTATTCCAGAATACTGGATTGTGGATTATGCTGCTTTGGGAGGACGACGGTTTATTGGTAACCCAAAACAGCCTACAGTATCAATTTATTCACTAGTTGAGGGCGAATACCAAACTAACCAGTTTCGCGGCAGCGATCGCATCTTATCACCCACTTTCCCAGAATTGAATTTAACCACTGAACAAATTTTTCAAGCTGGAGGGTAAATTTGTTCAATAGTCCCCTAAGTGTAGAGAGAAAGCTGAGCGCCTGATTGAGCAATTCACACTTACTGATAGTTGTCGTGTTTTAGATCTAGGTTGCGGTGAGGGAGAATTTTTAATTCGTATTGCAGAACGGTTTTATCTATGTCGTAGCAGTGAGGATGAGCGGGATGATTTTGAGAGTAGACACGCCCATCAGCGCTATCTTGCCGCCATGCAAAAGAATGACGAAATAGCGCTCAAACGGGTACGCGACTGGCAGCGTGGCTATTTAAAATGGGGATACAAGACTATGGGTTTTGGTTTCTTTTTGCTTCAGAAAACTAACCAAGTAATTTAATCAAGTAAAGAATACAACATAGTAATGCTAATGAATGACTGATCACCAATAACTGACAAACGAGAACTTAGAATAGAAAAAGTGACGTTGTTAAGAAATGTAAGGTTTTTCATGGCAGATCAGTTAATTCGTGCCACGGCAGCCGAAGGTGGGATTCGTGCAGTAGGCGTAATCACCACGCGTTTAACAGAAGAAGCACGACAGCGCCACAAGCTTTCCTATGTGGCGACAGCAGCTCTGGGTCGAACTATGGCAGCGGGCTTATTGATGGCTTCTAGCATGAAGCGGATTGGATCTAGAGTTAACGTCCGTGTGAAGGGCGATGGGCCTTTAAGTGGTATATTGGTAGATGCCGGGTTAGATGGCACTGTCCGCGGCTATGTAGGAAACCCTTCTGTGGAACTACCTCCCAATCCTAAAGGTAAGTTAGATGTTGGTGGTGCAGTGGGTAGCGGCTACCTTTACGTAGTACGAGATATTGGTTACGGCTATCCTTACTCTAGTACAGTTGAACTAGTTTCAGGAGAGATTGGCGATGATGTGGCTCATTATCTGGTGAATTCTGAACAAACACCTTCAGCTGTGGTTTTAGGGGTGTTTGTCGGAGCAAACGGAGTAACTGCTGCGGGGGGATTACTAGTACAGGTATTACCTAAAGCTGCTAGGGATGACGCCTTAGTGGCAACTTTAGACTCAAGGGTGGCAGCTCTATCAGGTTTTACACCTTTGTTGCAAACAGGGAAAACTTTGAATGAAATCTTCCAAGATCTGTTGGGAGATATGGGGTTAAATATCTTTCCTGAAAGTCAAATCCTACGCTTCCACTGTGGTTGTTCCTTTGACCGCGTATTGGGGGCACTGAAAATTTTAGGAGAGACCGAACTACAGGACATGATTGCTAAAGACGATGGTGCTGAAGCAACTTGTGACTTTTGTGGCAGGGTATACCAAGCAAGCAGCGAACAGCTAGCGCAGCTAATCGTTGATTTACAAACAGAATCTCAAGTTTCGGGATAAGTATAAAAGAACACTAAACATTGACATCTTTAATGGTATCTGTGGACAGAGAGCATAAAAAAGTAGCTTTTTAATGATGAGAAAGTTACTATGTCAACAATGGAATTATCAATTTAAAACAGATCGCTGTTCAATTATTTTGGTGTGAGAGATGACAGAGCGGGATATTCCAGACAGTTGGCCCACGGCCAGAGCTAAAGAGTCAGATAAAAAATCCAGATTATCCCGAAAGCAAAAATTCGGTGAAACAAAAGCATTTGGTGTCTCAGCTACTGGTTCTACATCGAAATCAGTGAAGCAGCCAAAAGAATACAATTCTCAAGGATTACCAACAGATAGCGATGTGGAACCGACTTTTCCACCAAGTAAAAAAACTGGAAAATTGCCGCGCTGGCTGAAAAGCTGGGTATTGTGGTCGGTATTGCTAACTTTAGTTCCTGGTAGCATAGCATTTCTGGCAATGGCAATGCTGTTGAAACTGCCATCGGCACCAAATTGCCCATCGATTTTTTGGCCCTTGGCTAGTGCTTCGGTACGGCTACACTGCGCTCAATTGGCAGCTTCTAAGCAAAAAGTGAACGACTTGTTACAAGCGATCGCTTTAGTTAAACAACTGCCGGATACTCACCCGATGCGCCAAGAAATTGATCGGTTTATTGAAGAATGGTCGCGGGATATTTTGCGGCTAGCCGATCAAAGTTTCCAAGCCGGAAATATAGAAGAAGCGATCGCTACAGCTCGCAAACTTCCCGAAGACCTAGCAGCTTATAAATTAGTAGATGAGCAAATTGCCAAATGGCAATCTATATGGTCGAAAGCAGAAGGCATCTACAATAAAGCAGAAGCAGAAGTGCGAGAAAGACGCTGGCAATCGGCGTTTATGCTGTCGTCTAAATTATTGCGTGTAGATAATAAATATTGGGCAAGTGCGAAGTACGACCAACTAAACCGCATTATTACCTCAGCGCGAGAAGATGGCGAGAAGTTAGCCAAGGCTGAAGGTTTAGCTAACAGCAAAGTCGTAGATAAGTTACTGCAAGCCATCAAACTAGCTGAATCCATTGGACAAGATAGCTACCTTTACGAAAAATCTCAAGAGTTAATTCCTGCCTTTGGCCGGAAAATGCTGGAATTGGCCCAGTCCAAGATGGATAGCAAAAATGCGGATGATGCCTTAGAAATTGTTAGACAGATTCCCTCAAGTGCTAAACTCCAAACAGAAATCGAAGACTTTATCGCCTTGGGTGAAGCCCAAAGGAATGCATGGCTAGGTAATGTTCCTGGCTTGGAGGCAGCGATCGCTCAGGCTCAGCAAATTGATCCGACTAGGGCAAATTATGATCAAGCACAGCAACTAATCGCGCGTTGGCAGTTAGAAATCGAAGATGTCGCCCGCTTAGAAAGAGCTAGAACCTTTGCTAGTCAAGGAACAGTTAATGATTTAACAGCTGCGATCGCCGAAGCCGAACTCATCCCTTCCAATAACCCCCGCGCCTCAGAAGCTAAACAAGAAGTGGGACGCTGGCGTAGCCAAGTTGAGACCATCGAAGACCAACCCTTTTTAGAACGTGCTGAACAAATAGCAGTATTTGAAGATGTTAACTCTCTGCAAGCGGCGATCATTGAGGCAAGCCAAATTCGCAGGGGTCGGGCATTATATCCAGAAGCAAGGAAAAAAATTCGCAATTGGTCAGCAAAGATTCAGCGGATTCAAGACCAACCCTTGTTAGATCAGGCGCGAGATTTGGCTCAAAGCGGAAATCTGCAAGCAGCCATTAGTGCAGCTCAACAAATTGCCTCGTCAGGAAGAGCGCTTTCTGGTGAAGCACAAGCGGCTATAGATGAGTGGGAAGGGCAAATTCGTGCTAAACAAAACTGGCAAAGGGCGCAAGAAGTAGCAGCAGCAGGGACGACAGAAGCCTTAGTTGAGGCTATCCGGCTAGCTAATCGGGTGTCAGACAGTAGCATCTTGCGGATGGATGCCAATCTCGCTATTGACCAATGGAGTCAACAATTGCTTGACATGGCACGCTCTCAAGGTCAGGCTGATATTAATAAAGGTATTGAAATTGCCAAGTTGATTCCTCGCGGGAGTTCTGCTTACAGTGCAGCGCAAGAGCAAATTAAGACCTGGCAACAATTTCTCAATCCTGAACCGCAGCAGCAGTTTGAGCCGTCAGGGGTTACTAATGGACAGTAATTTGTTATCTCCCTTGAAGTTGTATAATCCTTTGCTTGAGAAAGACGCGGAGACGCGGGGATGGGGGGATGGGGGGATGGGGGGATGCTATGTGAATGAATATTAGCTTATCTAACTGGATGTACAGGTGGAGACATTAATTATTCACGACCAATAATTTTGAATTTTGAATTTTTAAGGCTGTCTCTGTGGTCTTATCTGTTAATTAGTTGGTCTTAAATTCGTGACACTGTCTGTGTCATCTTTTTCAAAGATAATATTTGTATTCACTGCTTGAGCCAAGAATTCTAGTTCTGATGTGGGGAAAAATTGTTTTCCCGTTCTAGGTAGTCAGCGTTTTCCGATTCTACTTTAGCGCTTCAATCTGTCTAACTACTGTTAGTGCTGAGTAACTAACTCCTGCTGTACCTTCGCCGGGGTGGGTGGAATCTCCCACTAACCACAAATGATTGATGGGTGTACGATTAGCGAAACCAAAGGGGCCAAAAGTAGGTATTCTTTGACCGATACCGCCAACTATACCGCGATCGCGTGCTGTGTAATGGGCAAAGCTGCGGGGTGTGGCGGCTTCTTGATAAATGATGGTTTCTGGTTTGAGATAAAAATATTGGGCAAGTCGAGCGATCGCCTCTTCTGTATACTTTTGTTTTAAGGCTTGATAGTTGTGGATTTGCCACCACTGTGTCGGTTCGACGAATGATGAAGCGATAATTGTGGCTTTGCCATCCGGGGCGCGACCGTCTCCAGGATGACTGACGGAAACAAATAGGGAATTATTTTCGCCAATCGGGCCGTTGGCGTCGTACATAAATTGCAGGTGGGGAGGACACGCGTAAGGAATAGCACTGGCGTCTACTCCTAAATACACTACAAACGCCCCTGATGCTGGTGGTAGTTTTGCTACCCGCTGTTTGTAGCCGGATGGGGCTTTTTCTCCCAATAATTGCACCAGGTTTTGTACGGTAACGTTGGCGACTATATGGTCGGCGGTTTCTGTCCAAACTTCGCCAGTTTTCTGATTTTTAATGACGACAGCGGTAGCTTTGCCGTTCTCTACTTTGATTTGTTCGACGCTGTGACGCATCAATAGTTTACCACCGTCTCTTTCTAAGGCTTCTACTAGGCGATCGCTCAGTACCTGCATACTACCCTGGAGGTGAAATAATCCTTGGGGTAGTTGGGATACACTCAATGCGGTGGCGGCGTAGAGTAAGGCTGTTTCTTCGGCATTGACTTGAGAATACAATTTTAGTTGTAAGTCTAGAAATGTTCTCAGTCGGCGATCGTTTCCTAACCCAAATAATCTTAAAGCATCTCCGACTGTAAATAAGGTGAAGGGTAAGGTAGTTAATGTGCTGGGGCGTACTGCCTGAGTTAGCTGCCACAAATCCCACAAGTTTCGGGGTGGTAATACTGGGTTGCGTCCTTGAAATTCCCAACTGGCGTTAAATAAGTTTGCCATTAATTGCCAAAAAGGTTCGCTTCCAGGAAATTGCTGTTGTCGTTCTGTTTGCCATTTCTGTTGGTCGCGCCAAACGTTGATTGGTGTACTTTCCCCAGGTAAATAGACTGCACAAGCGGGGTCGCAAGGTGTGGCTGGTGGTAAATCTATTTCTAGTTCTGAGAAAATGCGGTGGTGAATACCTCCCGGTTCTAACCCTGCTACTTGAGTTGCCCCAACATCAAAGATAAATCCCTGGCGTTTAAATGTGGAAGCACAACCTCCTGGTGCGATCGCTTGGTCTAAGATTAAGACGCTGTAACCTCTGCGGGCTAATAGTGCCCCGGCTGTGAGTCCACCAATTCCTGCACCAATAACAATGACGCGGGATTTACTTTTGTCAATAGAGGTGTTAGGCATTGATACTTATATTTACAATTTTTAATATTTCTATTCATAATTTTATATCGTTGTGAGTGATTTTTAGGCATTGGACTTGTTGCATAAATCTTTTTTTTTCACGCAGAGACGCGGAGACGCAGAGAAGAATGAGAATTTCTTATCTATTGTCCCATTTCCCGTTGGCTGAGCGAAGTCGAAGCCATCCCCCATTGATCTAAGTTTGCTACCAATTACTCATTAGGGATAATAGAGGCTTTGCTTGATTGGCGAAGTCAAATTCTTCTGTGAAGCAAGTTATGGCGTTTTGGGAGTAGAAGCTGTAATTATCTAATATTGTTTTTAGAGCTGATTGAATTTCTATGGAATCGGTAGGATCGTTGATGACGACTCCTATCTGATATTTTTGCACAAGTGCAGATAATGATTCTAGGTTGTTTACTAGTACTGGTTTGCCATGTTTTAAGTAAAAGGATAGTTTTCCTGATGCTTTGGCAATTTGAGCGTAGTTATCGTTGATTTGTTTGTAAAATGCTAAACCAATGGTGGCTGAAGCAAATACTTTATCTATTTCTTCGTATGGTAGAGGGTTGAGGGAAAGAAAAAGATTGGTTGAGTTAATTTCTTGTAATAACTGTATATATGGGTTTTGAATATCTGTTTTGTGGCTTGAATGAAAAATTAAAGCACATCCATTGTCAATAGATTTAAAAGCATAAGCTAGTTCTTCGGAATACACATCGTTGCATATCATGCCTGCTTGAAGAACTAGAGATGGAAACTTTTCTTTACTTAAATTAAGCATCTTCCTAATGTAATTATTTTCATCATGGATATTTAAATAGTTGTTGTCAAGTGAACTTGTGGAATTTGCTAGATAAAAAACATTTGGATGCTGGAAGTTGTTGTAACTACAAAGGCTTTTAAATCTCTCTTCATCTTGAATGATGACGGTTTCTGCTTTTTGATATGCTATGCACTCAAGATATTTGACAACTTTGGATAACTGCCCAAAATATGATAATGAAGTAATTTCTAAGGAAAGATATGCAAATTTTTTCCTAAATATCCAAAAATTAATCAAAGATAAGATTGAGCCGTTTGTGTCAACACCTATACTAATATTTTGATGAGGAGAGACAAATTGATAATTTTTTAAGGTATATAAAAAAGCTTGAAAAACAAATAAAATTAGCTCTATCAAAGGTATTATACTAATAAATTTTTTGATTTTAAAATTTAGAAAATTGTAAAAACTATTAATTAGCGGTATGTCATAGCCTTTCAAAAAGTATACAACAGCTATTTTTTCATTTGGGGGATTGAAAATTGGATAATTGGTTTTAGTAGCATAAATAATTACTCTGTCTTCTTGTTCGCTGAGTGATTTGGCTAAGTTAATCACTGTTGGCGCAATGCTGATATATCCTTCGTAAAAAAATATGCAGTAAGTTTTATTCATTATATTATCTCAGTTATTATTTACAGTTACAAAGTAAACTCCCCAAGTATCAAATCCTGGTTCTTGGTTGGTTATCCACTCTCGATATGCGATCGCTTCCATTTGAAATTGCTTTAAAATTAATTCTATTTCTGGTTTAAATAGATAACGCATTCGATGGGTTTCTTGTAGTTCTTCAACAGCTTTGCTGTTTTTATCTTTGATTAAAACTTGATAATTAACATCTACTAAATTCTCGTTAGGGTAGATTACAGGTTCAGCAATTCTGGTAATTTTGACTTCTTCATCCTCTAATCTTTTAATACGCACAGTTGGACGATCGCTCAATACAGCGGGGCCATACCAACAATCAAAAATGAAAATTCCACCGAGCTTAAGATGAGCTTTGGCTGTGGCAAAAGTCTTCTCAAGTGCCTCGTTTGTGGTTTGATAACTAACTACATGAAATAGGGAAATTACCGCGTCAAATTGCTGGTTAACACGGAACTCTTGAATATCCCCTTGAGAGAATTTCAGCTTTGCAGCGATATCAGGCGAAAGTTGTGTCAAACGCGATCGCGATCGTTCTAACATCTGGGCACTTATATCCACACCATGAATTTGATAACCTTCTTGTGCTAATAGTGCAGCATGGATACCTGTGCCGCATCCTAACTCTAAGATAGAAACTGTGTTAGGTGCATGAGTTAGTAGTAATTGATGAATAAATTGACTTTCTTTTGCATAATCTTTGTCAAGATATAGTAAGTCATAATAACATGCATAATTGTCAAATATGCTCATATAATTTACTCTCTTAATTTAAAATACATTCCATGATAGAAAGGCACTGAATTTTCTGGATAAAAGGGAATCATACAGCTACCTAATCTATCTTGCCAAATATCAATTAATTCATAGCCAATTTCATTAAAGCTCTCAATAAAATCGCTTCTATTAAACACATACTGAGGATAGAAAACCTTACCGCCATTCTGCAAAGTAACAAATTGTTTACCATCATATATGGGTAAACGATTAACTAGAATGTGTACTGGTTTAACAAGTAACTTTTCTATCTGTTGAGAAAAATGGTTGACGTACTGCACAGAACCTGATGCAAGTAAGATATTTTTATTATTCGCTTCTGCAAAAGATGTGGTAAAAAATAAATCTTTTTGCTGACGTTTTTCAGCTATTTTTTTACCTACTTTAATGATTTCTGATAAATCACAAATAGTCCATGTGATTTCTTGACAATTGAGGTGTTTCTTATAAGCGTAGAAATGAATACCTACATTTCCACCCAAGTCGAAAATATGATTTACAAGATTTGTAGTAAAGATAGAATTTAACCAAAATAAAACAGGATAATCATAAGAATTGATTAGGTGTTGGCTCTGTTCCCAATTTTCCGACTCCAACATTTCTTGATATTCTTGAGCCAGGTCATTATTGTCATAACCAATGGTCTTAGTTTTAGGTGCTGATTGAATAGCTTGCTCAAATGTGTTAAAAACTCCTCGAAAACAACCGTAGCATTCTCCTGCAAATCGGCGTTCATATTTTGATTCTTGAAAAGACTGATACGTCTTTTTGACAAAAGGCAACGATTTGATAATTCTCTTCATTTAATTACCTCTGCAACGACTTGTGTGACTCGACAGATTTGCTCATCTGTTAGTGCCATTCCACTAGGAATGTAGAAACCACGACGAGCAATTCTTTCGGCAACAGGACAGCACACTCTAGCAAATAAGCCCATTTTCTGGAATACAGGTTGTTCATGCATGGGCCAAAAAAAGGGACGAGTCCCGATTTGATATTGAGCTAAACGCTGCATTGCTTCTTGGGCATCAAAAGGAACTTCATCTTTTAAAACTAGACCATAGACCCAATAAATATTGTCAGCATAGTCTAATCGCGGTAGCGGTAGTTGTAGTCCGGGGATGTCTGACAATAGCTCTGTGTAGCGTTGCCCGATACGTCGTTTACGAGCGACAAATTCGTCTAATCGCTCTAGTTGAGCCACCCCAAGAGCTGCTTGCAAGTTGGACATCCGTAGATTCCAGCCCAATTCTTCGTGTACGAAACGTTTATGAGGTTGGAAGCATAAATTGCGTAATGAACGACAATGTTCTGCTATTTGCTCATCATCGGTGAGTACTATCCCTCCCTCGCCAGTTGTGATATGTTTGTTGGGGTAGAAACTGAAGGTACTAATAGTACCAAAGCTACCGCATGGGCGGTCTTTATAAGTTTGACCGTGCATCTCTGCGGCATCTTCAATGATATGCAACCCATATTTATCAGCTAAGGCTAGAACAGGTTCCATATCCACTGGTAATCCGTAGATATGGACAACCATAATTGCTTTGGTTCTGGGTGTAATTTTCTCCTCAATTTGGTTGATATCCATATTCCAGGTGTGGCGATCGCATTCCACTACTACTGGTACAGCACCGCTACGAACAATGGCAGCAGCACAAGAAATAATCGTGAATGTCGGTAAAATAACTTCATCCCCTGATGTAATTCCTAGTGCTACAACCGCAGCATCAAGGGCAGCAGAACCATTACTAACAGCTATGCCATATTTACGTCCCATTCGAGCGGCAAACTGTTCTTCAAGTTTTTTAACAAATAATCCTTCAGAAGAAATCCATCCGCTATCGATGCACTCAAGTAAGTATTTTTTTTCATTACCATCTAGTAGTGGTTGGTTAACTGGAATTGAGTTCATGGCTTACCTACCTCACAACTATCTTGGCTTGTGCTGCGGTAATCCCAGTAAACCGAGTTTTGTCTTGTTCCCCGACATAAGGGCCTTGCTTAACTTCAACCATTTGAACCTCTTCTAGTACCTCGAAACCATGACCACCGGTAACTAAAAGTATGATATCGCCAGACTCTAAGATGCGGCTTTCTAAATATTGTTGCTGATTGTTGTAAAAATCAACACGCAACTTGCCTTTTTTAATCACTAAAACTTCTTGGGTGTATTGCACTTCACGACGCACAGCATTATGCACATGGGGTGGGATGACTTTGCCTACGGGATGATGCATATATGCCAACTGCTGAGACAGTTCGTTTGGCGTGAAAAAGTGAATACCCGACTCGTTAAAATGCCGAGACACGATTATAGCTAAGAGTTGATGCTCATAGGTAATATGTTCAATCATTTCTATGGTAATTTGGTTACAGTAATCTAATCTATCTAGATAGCATTTTGGGCAAAGTGCTGCTCTAGAAATCAAAGAGCTTGTCTAGTAAAAGTGTTAATTTGCTATTTATACGATGATATTCTACTAATAGTTTTAAACTTCCTATTCAATCTTCTCTCTAAAGGACTAAAAGCTTTGTGTGTTGAATCTTGACTGAAAAATTATTATCCAGTTTGAATGCACCCAATATTTTCACCAAAGGAGATCAAGTTGCCAGTCACTGCATTTGGTGCTGACTCTACTTGTAACTTTTGCATAATTTCTTAATATCTTTGGTTATTCAGATATGAGAAATAAGCGCTTTGGCAAGCTATCTAAAATTCATAAATTGGATATATGGTATACAAATTTTAGACGGTAGTTATGTGTATTTTAACCGAATTAAGCATTAACAACATTTCAGTGACCCTCAAGAATTTAAAGATTCAATAAAGTAAAAGTAAAAAATAGAGTTAAAAACTCTAGATATATTGATAGAGTAAAGTTTTCACAACAAAGTATGGACGTGAATAAAGTTAAAAGTTTTGTTACGTTAATCTATAACCAATCCTCCGTCTAAAAACAAACATAGTATGATATTTATGTATATATAGTTATGTTTATTTATGTCCATATAGTTGTTAATTAATGATTAGGGTGGATAGGAACGGCTGATAAAGAGATATTTGGTTGATGCATACTAACTGGTTATACTCACCTGTACAAATGCGCGTTATTAATTTCTGTCTAACGTAGTTAACATAACTGGTGTAGAATTCTCAGCCATTTTTATGCTAATTGCTTAAAATTAGGCGATCGCACTGCTAGTTTGAAGTCATAGATAAGATAAAAGAGTAACGATCTCTCACTTACTACTACCAATGACCACAACTTTATTACAGTTACCTCGTCTGAATGCTCCAAAGCTACATCAATTGCCCAATGGTTTAACCATAGTAGCAGAGCAGGTGCCAGTTGCAGCCGTTAATTTAAGTTTGTGGCTCAAAGTTGGTTCAGCAGTGGAATCGGATGCCATTAACGGTATGGCTCACTTTTTAGAGCATATGATTTTTAAGGGAACCGAAAGATTGGCTAGTGGTGAGTTTGAGCGTCGTATTGAAGAACGGGGTGCTGTCACTAACGCAGCTACCAGCCAAGATTATACTCATTACTACATAACTACTGCTCCCAAGGATTTTGCTGAGCTTGTGCCACTGCAAATAGACGTAGTGTGTAACGCTAGTATTCCTGATGATGCTTTTGAACGCGAACGATTAGTAGTTTTAGAAGAGATTAGACGTTCAGAAGATAATAAGCGCCGTCGCACGTTTCGGCGGGCAATGGAAACAGCGTTTGAGGTGCTACCTTATCACCGTCCAGTATTAGGGCCGGAATCGGTAATTTCTCAGCTGAAACCTCAGCAAATGCGCGATTTTCACAATAATTGGTATCAACCCCAGTCAATGACTGCTGTTGCTGTGGGTAATTTGCCCACAGAAGAATTAATCGAAATTGTTACAAAAGGATTTACACAAGCTAATCACACTCACCACTCACTACTCCCTACTCCCCACTCCCCTATTCATCCCGAATCTGCGTTTACAGAAGTTGTACATCGGGAGTTTATTGATGCGAGTCTCCAACAAGCACGCTTAGTAATGGTTTGGCGGGTTCCGGGATTAACTCAGCTAGATCAGACTTATGCATTGGATATTTTAGCAGGAATTTTAGGACATGGAAGGACATCAAGACTTGTCAGAGATTTGCGGGAAGAACGGGAATTAGTTTCCTCCATTTCTGTGAGCAATATGAGCAATCAACTGCAAGGGACATTTTACATTTCAGCTAAATGTGCAGTCGAAAATTTACCAGTTGTCGAAGATGCGATCGCTCAACATATCCGTACCTTACAAACAGAGTTGGTAACAGAATCGGAAATTGCCCGCGTACAGCGACGAGTAGCTAACAGATTTATTTTTGGCAACGAAACCCCAAGCGATCGCGCTGGATTATACGGTTATTATCAATCATTGATAGGAGATTTAGAACCAGCACTTAACTATCCAAGTTACATTCAAGCCTTACAAGTCAGCGATTTACTTTTAGCCGCCAATCAATACCTTTGTCCAGAGGCATATGGTGTAGTTGTCATTAAACCGTTTTAGAGGTTATTTCTTTGGAAGAAAAGTTGATAATAATGCTATCAAAGCTCTTATATTCAGCTTTTTTTTCTTGATTATTTGCCAAAAATGATAACGTGCTGCTTTTGTCTGTCCAGCTTGCAATAAGCTCATTCCTAAAGCATAAGTAGATTCCAACAATCTCCGCCGAAAATATGGTTGTAACTCCTCTAACTGAGCATCTTCCATAAATCGCTCATAGCAAAATATATGATTTTGCGCTTTGCGAATACCAATCTGTGGATTGCTGTTTAATGTATCAGTTTGCTCATGTTGGCGATATCGAGTCAGTTTTTCTGGATAATAATAAGCCCCAAGACCAGAACGAGAACAGAGATAGTTAATGTACAAATCGTAGCAACCGCCTACCTGAACTGGTATTAAATCCCAATCCACGACTTCCTTGCGAATAACGGCAGCGTTAGCGCTTGCTATAGACATATTTACTATTCCAAGTTCATAAAAAGGTTGGTAAATTCCTTCTTTCAAATCAAACCGTTTCCATGTTTTGGAACACTCTTGTGTGAGAAAAACATCTATCTTAGCGTTAGCATCAATTACATAATGATCGCAAAAAGCCAATGCTAAATTTGGGTTAGCCTCTAGAAGAGGAACGAGTTTTTGTAAAAAGGTTTTTTCCCATATGTCATCATCATGTAAACAAGCAATGTATTTTCCCCGTGCCATTTTAAACCCATTAATAATATTAGTTACCATACCGAGATTATGAGAATTTCGTACAAATCGAATTCGAGGATCTCGGAAATAATCAACTATTGATTGAGGGCTAATATCGCTACAGTTATCACAAATAATAATGTCAAGATTTTGATAAGTTTGTTTAACTGCGCTATCTATTGCTTCTTTTAGATATTTTGGTCGGTTATATGTTGGGATAATAATACTCACTAAAGATTGTGAAAGTTCATTCATAAAACTACAATTAAAATGCAAAATTATTTATTTTACATATGTAATTTTCCCTTAGATAAAAATAATTGTCTATATATATGCAACTTTGTTGAAATAACCAGTTGAGATACTAAAATAGAGACTAATACAGAACAAAATTACTCAGCATGACGTGGACTGAAATTGATGCTCATATCAGCCAAGTGACTGGCGAAAAATTTCACACTCAGCAGAGGCGATCAGTTGGTGGTGGGTGTATCAACCAGGGTTATGCTGTATCTGATAGCAAGCTGAGTTACTTCGTCAAACTTAACCAAGTCTCTCAAGTGGCAATGTTTGAGGCTGAGGCACTGGGCTTAGCAGAAATGCTCACAACAGCTAGTATTCGCGTCCCAAAACCGATTTGTTGGGGTACAACTGATAATTCTAGTTACATTGTGTTGGAATGGCTGGAAATGGCAGGAGGTAATACCCAATCCTGGGAAGAGATGGGGCATAAGTTAGCGATGATGCATAAAGCTAGCAATAGTCAAGACTTTGGTTGGAAAATTAATAATACTATTGGTTCCACGCCCCAAATCAACACCCAGACAGCAGATTGGGCAGAGTTTTATGCTCAACATCGCTTGGGTTATCAATTTCAATTAGCAAGACGGCGGGGAGGAAGTTTCCCCCAGCAAGATGAGTTACTTGCAGCTATTCCAGAGTTATTAGCTGATCACCAAGTTCAACCTTCGTTGGTACATGGCGATTTGTGGGGTGGTAATGCTGGGTGTACAGTGTCGGGGGAACCAGTGATTTTTGATCCAGCTACATATTTTGGCGATCGCGAAGTCGATATCGCCATGACAGAATTGTTTGGTGGTTTTCCAGCAGCTTTTTACAAAGGTTATAACGAAGTCTTTCCTTTAAATGCAGGCTATGAGCAGAGAAAAACGCTTTATAACCTGTATCACATTTTGAATCACTTCAATTTATTTGGTGGTGGTTATGCTTCCCAGGCGAACCGGATGATTAACCAGGTTTTGCGCGATCGTCCTTAGTTATTGGTCATTAGTCATTGTATTCACAAAGGACTAATGTCTCATGACGGTCTCAACCAAAGATTTTTTGCAGCATTGCATAAATTTTATTTTTCTCCTTGATAACTTTACAGTTGCGTCAATCGAAGTTTAACTTTCGAGTCATAAATCAATAGCAAAAGTAGTAACTTTTGCTATTGAAATGACAATGCAACAAACAATAAACATCATCAATTAAACACAAGGAGAATTCCTATGTCTAAACAACAAAACGCTAAAGTATCCCGCACTCTGATTGAAGACCTGAAAGTAGATGCTGATATCACAACTGAACTGTCTGAAAAAGACCTAAAAGTTATCGTTGGTGGATTGAGACCAGTAGCATCTACTTGTCATCAAAGCGGTGGTTATGATTGTGACTAATTTAAATTTTTTCAAGGTCATAATTGATTAGTAATCTGATAAAGAAAGTTTGCTTTACTCAGCAAACTTTTTCTTAATTGAGGGAAAGATGCATCTCTTGCAGAAGAGAACAAGGAGAGTTGGCGAAATTTGTATTTCCCAACTTCTCTAACTTTCCTGCATCCATCACTGATTTCTCCAATAAAAACGATGATTCTTATACTGACTGGCGCAGAAGATTTACATGCTGACTGGCTAGAGAAAAAACTGCGAGAAAGAAACGCTGACTTTATTAGATTCGACCCAGCAGACTTCCCAACAAAAACCAAAATTTCACTTTCATATTTACCAGATAATCAAATTCAATATATTTTACACATTGGCGAAACTTCAATTGATCTATCCTCTATCAAAACAGTATGGTATCGTCGTCCACAACGTCCTCATCCCCATACCGAAGGTTTAGATAAATCTGCCCATCAATTTTTAATAGAAGAATGTGAAAGTTTTGTCCAAGATGTATGGAATTTTTTAGATTGTTTATGGTTGCCGGCCCAACCCATAACACTGCAACGGGCAAAATCCAAAGCTTTACAGCTGAAAATTGCAGCAGAAATTGGCTTTGATTTGCCACCAACACTCATGACTAATAATCCTCAAGATTTTATAGATTTTTATAATCAAAATAATGGACAAGTTATTAGTAAATTAGCTGGCCCCTCACTACTGAGAAATCTCCGGGATGATTTTACACGCTTCACTGAATTTGTTTCCAAACGCGATGTAATTTATGCTCAATCAGTACAGCGATGCCCAGCTATTTTTCAAGCTTATGTTCCAAAACAAGTTGAATTAAGAATTACAGTAGTAGGGCATCAAGTACTAGCCGCAGAAATTCATTCTCAAAAAAGTAATCATACTCGTTACGATTGGCGGCATTATGATTACCATAAAACTCCATACTATCCTCATGAATTGCCACAAGCTGTGAGTCAATTATGTATACAGCTAGTGCAAAAACTAGGACTATGCTACGGCACTATTGATATGATCGTCACTCCCGATGGACAGTATATTTTCTTGGAAATCAATCCTAATGGGCAGTACCTCTGGATTGAACAAGCAACTGGACTACCAATTAGCGATGCGATCTGTGACTTACTGATATCAGGGAACAGGGAACAGGGAACAGGTTAAATACACAACGCTGTTAGTTGTAATTTTCTGAGGTTGATTATGAGAGAAGAATTGCAAAAGGGGTTGAGTGATGTTCTTGAGTATTTAATGTCAGTTACTCAAGAAAAAATCCAACCAAAAACCGCGAAAACTCGATTTTTAGATCTGCAAAAGCGATATCCCACAATCCAAATGGATTTACTTTGGGAACAAGAAACATATGATCTTTCCATTCATTATGATGTTCTTTTACAAATGAATGGTGAAGGTACAGTATCTCTGAGTTTTTGTTCTGAGCATAGTTTACCTTGGCCGTTACGTGGTGTTCGTCGTACTAGAGAGATTGATTTAGTACGAGTTAACAATACTGTGCTGACTGTAGGAGATGCGATCGCTCACCTTGATTTTATCTGGAATGAGATACCAATTATCAATCATTTGGTTGAGGTATGTTTAATTCGTGAAGCCCTAGAAAAGGAACCAATTGAAATTTCTGATACTGAATTACAACAGGCGATGAATAGCTTTCGTAAAGCTCATAAACTATACAAAGCTGAAGATACATATAATTGGATTGAGCAAAACTGCATCACTCACGAAAAACTAGAGCAAATTGTTCAAGATTACGCTATAGTCAATAAATTACGTGAGCGAATTACAGCTAATCATGTAGAAGACTACTTTAAAAAACACCATACAGACTTTGAGACTGCATACATTGCTCAGATTGATTTTGATGATGAAAATATTACACAGGATTTTTATCAGCAAATTTGTAGCGGCAAAATTAATTTTTATGATGTAGCAGAACAACGCTTTTTAATATCAAGTCAAAACTCATCGGTAAATTATTTCTTCAAGATACAGCGCGCGCAAGCATCCCCTCACCTAAAAAATATTATGTTTGCTGCTAAACCTGGCGATATATTAGAACCAGTAAAAACAGAAAAAGGTTATGCAATCATTCGTGTGCTATCGATAAATCCCGCATGTTTTGATGAAGCAACACAAACAACTATTAAACAAATTATCTTTAAACAATGGTTAGCTCAGCTCCAAAATGCAGCTACAATTGAATGGTTTTGGGGATAGGTAATATTTGAAAGCGATCGCTACATCAATATTTTCACTATCGCTGTAATATAAATGTAGTGGCAAGGCTAAATTCGTGTATTAGATTTGTGGTTAAGAAGGCGAAGACAGCGCAACTATAAATCTTTTTGTTGCAACATATAAGCTTTGACACGCCAGTAGTGGATTGTTTCAGCTAATTTGGTGTATTAAATTTAACTAGTTCCGTGGGTTTAAGTCCTCCGGTTCTATAATCGGCAAGTTTTGTGTTGGCGTCTGTCTTATACCAATTCACGTTTAATGTGAATTAAGTTGGGAAAAATTGGTCTTGCTGATGTCATAAATCTTTGCCCTCACCCTAAATCCCTCTCCCAGTTTGGGAGAGGGACTTTGAAATTGCTCCTCTTCTCCCACACTTGGGAGAAGAGGTTGGGAGATGAGGGCTATTGTTGCATTCATCAACGGTATTCTAATTTACATCAGACGTGAATTACGAATTATTTAACTTACGGGAAGGCTGCGACTACATCTAATCAAAATCAGTACACTTAGAGTTTTAATATAAAAAAATACTTAATATACTGATGAAAGCAAGTTTCTGTATGGGCAGCAAATTGAGGGTAATTGCTAGCCCAGAAATTCTGCTGATCATCCAAAAAAGACTGAATTCATCTCTTCTTCGGTATCCACGCTCTTTTTTGTCCCATGTAGAGTGATCAACAACACATAATAAATGTGATTAATAACACATACCGTGAAATTGCTCAAACAGTATCATTTTGTACAAATGTTCTTGTGGAGTATCTTCAACTAAAGACAATTTGTTGAATAAGGCAATGCGCTTTAATAAAGTTCAAGCAGCTATGTGAAAACAGTAATTATATTTTGATAAGAAATAATGATTTATTCGTGTTAACTTATCCCAGCACATTTACAAATTATTTATTTCTAAATAACACTGCTAAGCGCTGCTTGTCAACCATCTAAAAATAGATGCATTCATTGAGTTTTTATTTTACTATTTGTCGCTAGACAGATTAATTAATGTACCTTAAAACTAAATTGATTAATAGTGATTCTTATTGACTGTGAGAGAGTTCTACAGGTCGTATACCAGTCAATACATAAGCTAAGCAAATAGTTGCGGGTAATTAACTAAGACTTTGTTTTGTGACATTTACTAAATAAAAATTGAATATCTAATTGTTTTGTAGAGCTTTTATTTCCTGATTAACACAAACTTAGGTAAGTCAATGGCAACTTTAACTAACATCCAAATTCTTTCAAGCAGCATTGGTTCTCAACCAAATAATCTGACCAAAGTCAATAGCACCTTGTTTTTTACCGCCAATAACAATACTGATGGAGTTGATCTTTGGAAGAGTAATGGAACTACAGCAGGGACTGTTGTAGTTAAAAATATTTTGCCAGGTAGTTCTGATGGTTTCCCAAATAGTTACTACCCGTTTAGCTTGACCAATGCAGATGGTACGCTGTTTTTCGTTACTGATGATGGTATCAAAGGCGGTGAGTTGTGGAAGAGCAATGGCACCGCAGCTGGCACTGTTCTAATTAAGGATATAAGATCAGGCAGCCTCGGTTCTGACCCATCCGACCTCACCAATATCAACAGCAAGCTATTTTTTATTGCTAATAATGGCACTAACGGATTAGAACTGTGGAAGAGTGATGGCACTGCATCTGGCACTGTCTTAGTTAAAGATATCAGACCAGGTAGTAATGGTTCTTCGACAACAAACCTGACTGATGTCAATGGCACTTTGTTTTTTATCGCTGATGACGGCACCAAAGGAGCAGAACTGTGGAAAAGCGATGGCACGAAAGCTGGTACTGTCTCAGTTAAGGATATTTATCCTGGCAGTAATAGTTCTTTACCCAGCAAGCTTACTAATGTCAATGGCACTTTGTTTTTCGCTGCCAATGATGGCACTTACGGATTAGAAATTTGGAAAAGCGATGGTACCGCAGCTGGCACTGTCTTGCTCAAAGATATTAATCCTGGCAACGATGATTCCTTCCAATATGACCTGACTGATGTTGATGGGACTTTATTTTTTAGTGCTTATAATCCCAGTCATGGAAAGGAGTTATGGAAAAGTGACGGCACCGCAGCTGGTACTGTTTTGCTCAAGGATATCAGACCAGGTAGCGGTAGTTCCTTTATCGGTAATTTAACCAATGTTGATGGGGTGTTGTTTTTCACGGCTTATGATAATGCTCATGGCATAGA
The DNA here is from genome assembly GCF_059505385.1 of Desmonostoc vinosum. Lineage (NCBI taxonomy): Bacteria > Bacillati > Cyanobacteriota > Cyanophyceae > Nostocales > Nostocaceae > Desmonostoc > Desmonostoc vinosum. The sequence goes on along the minus strand of NZ_JCACKM010000020.1, from coordinate 4,024 downwards.
ACTGTGGAAAAGTGATGGCACCGCAGCTGGTACTGTTCTGGTAAAAGATATTAATCCTGGTATAGCGACTTCTTTCGCAACAGGTTTAACCAATGTCAATGGCACTCTATTTTTTGTAGCTGATGATGGTACTCATGGGTTGGAGTTATGGCAGAGTGATGGCACAGCGGCGGGTACTGTTTTGGTCAAAGATATTAATTCTGGTAGTTCTGATTCTGCGCCAGACAACCTGACTCTCGTCGATGACACTCTATTTTTTACTGCTGATGATGGCACTGGCACACAACTGTGGACTTTGAAGAACTCAGATATGATCGCCGCAGCATCCAGTAACGACATCATCACTGGTAAGGGCGGTCAAAAAACGTTTGTGATTTCTGCTGGCGATCGCAAAACTATCAGTGATTTTGGCGGTTTTGGTGAGGGGTCAAACCCATCTGCGGCGGTAATTGCTGAAGTGGATACACTAAAATTTCAAGGAGCTGACTTAATAGCACGTAATCTCTTGCTGACTCAAAATGGTGACAATCTAGAAATCTCATTTGAAAACGTCGCAAATACTCAAGTTACTCTCCAAAACTTTAAGTTAGAGAACCTGGAAAATCGGGGAGCATCTAGTACAATATCAGCGTTTGGTAATATTTTGTTTAATAAACAAACTAGCATCACTAACAGTATTGATGTCTTTGATGCTGAGGCTACTCTCACTAGCATTTTTCGGCAGAACTTGGTGACATTCCTCAATGATTTGAACAATAACACCACAGGTTTCAATAATTCTGCTGATGTCATCAATGGACAAGGAGGTGACGACACTATTGATGGTAAAAGTGGTAATGACTTGCTGCGGGGTGGTGCAGGTGATGATATCCTCATTGGTGGAGCTGGGAATGATGTACTGACAGGTGGAACTGGGAATGACCAGTTTCTGTATCAAGTTTTTAGTGATAAAGGAACAAGTGGCGACATCATTACTGACTTCAATACCAGTCAAGATCAGCTGGTGTTAACTAACTTGTTAGATAGTTTGGGAAGCGACAATAATCCAATTGCTGATGGTTATTTGCGATTCGTCTCTAGTGGTATCAATACTCAAGTTCAGATTGACCAAGATGGTGTGCAGACGACACAAGGATTTAGCTTGTTGGTTACTTTGAACAATGTCTCTGTTGACTCTTTGGTTGTTGGCAGTAATATCTTAGTTTAGCTTGAGAAAGGGAGTAGGGTTATACCAATTCGTAATTCGTAATGACGCTCGAGGACTCGCTACCGCTTCGCTAACGTAATTCGTAGTTCGTAATTAAGAAACTCTTATTTAGTATGGGTTTCGGAGTTTGAATAGACTTCTTGCAAAAATACTTGAACCGTCAGAGACTCAAGTCTCTGCCTAATAGCAAAAGTCCGTTGAAACGGACTAAAAATACTGTTATTAGTCGGTTGAAACCGACTTGAGTTATCAGCCAGAAAATAAATTTTCTGGCGAGTATCCGACTTTTGCAAGAGGTCTAATGTGTAGCCGAATTTTAGAGAATTGGTATTAAAAACTTTTTTCATGTTTAGTTAAGCTAACTCTCCGAACTTAGGACTCCACCAACCTTTAGCTGTCCTAAAATAAGCTACATCTTTATGTTTATTGTCCTGACGGGACTCTTGAGCAGAACACCGTAGCATTGTTTTACTTTGTCCTTCTTTGATATAGCTGTACTCCTCCAAAGGTTTTTTACACACTGGGCAAGGATGCTCTGTTACCTTGGCTGGTAACTTTTGAGGCTTTCCATCCTGAACAGCTTTCGCTCGTGGTGGTTCCCAAGTCTTATTCAGTTCGCTCCAGAACAGCACAACATTTTCACAGCCACTAACACATTTGAGAAAGTATTTCTTTTTGAGTTTCTTGCTGGGAATTTTGACCAGATAATTCTTGCATCCAGGGCAGCGAGTTTTAGAAGTCTCAAAGTTGCGATCGCCCACAGCAGAAACCCCAGTTGTAGGCGATGAACTGCTAACTACAGTTTTTGCTTTTACCAAAGCTGGTGTAAAATAATTCTGGTTCCAATCTGTGAGATATTGCTGCCAGCCCTTTTTTCCAAGGGCGATCGCATCTAAAGCATTTTCCATCTGAGCGGTGAATTCTGCTTCTAGCAAATCCGGTAATGCCTTAACTAAAAAAGCATCAACTTCCAAACCTAAAGCTGTCGGTTGCAGTTGTCCTTTGCTTTGCTGTACATAATCTCGTTTCTTGAGAGTAGAAATGGTTGGTGCATAAGTACTTGGTCGCCCGATTCCTTTGCGCTCCATTAGCTGTACCAGTTTTGGCTCACTGTACCGGGGCGGTGGCTGTGTTTGTTTCTGCTCAAAGGCTGCATTCTCCAAAGTTAGTGCCTGCCCTTGTTGCAAAGTAGGCAGTACTGCATCTTTGCTCAAATTGTTCCAGTAACGGGCATAACCTAAAAATTCCACTACTTGCCCTCTAGCTTGCCACAATAAAGAACCGGACTGAGTAATTACCTGAGTTTTACGCAGTTGGGCGCTGCGGCATTGGGAAGCAACAGCCCGTTTCCAAATTAAAACGTACAGGTTAAACTCATCCTGTGGCAGTTGGGGGCGCAACTCGACACTTGGACGAAATACATCTGTTGGTCGAATCGCTTCGTGTGCTTCTTGAGCCGTTTTGCTACTGCGATGCTTAGCTGCCTGCTGTGGTACATTTTGCGGATCATTTTGTTCTAACCACTGACGAGCGCTCTGACAAAACTCTGGTGAGAGCATGACTGAATCTGTTCTCATGTAGGTAATTAACCCTGCCTCATACAGCTTTTGGGCTATAAGCATAGTCTGCTCTGGAGCCAGTTTTAACTTGGAACCGGCCGCTTGCTGTAGGGTTGAAGTGATAAAAGGTGGCGGTGGTTTTTGATTAACCACTTTACCCTCAACTTGAACAACTCGATGTGCTTCGCGTCGTGCCTCTTCTACTAAATTTGTAGCTTCTGCTTGTGAAAGCACACGTATAGATTCTGGTGCAGGTGTGCTTTTGTCAGATGCATCATCTGTCAGTTCTGTTTGCTGTTCTTGAGCTTGTGAGCTAGCGTTCACCACCCCTTTGTAGTAAGCGCGAAACCCAAGGGCGTAATCTACCCATACACTCCAGTAATCTTGGGGTACAAAAGTTTGAATTTCTCTCTCTCGCTGACAAATCAGGTGTAGCGTTGCACTTTGGACTCGCCCTACGCTTTTTGCACCATTATTCAGTGCCCAAACCAACGGACTTCCTTTGTAACCCACCAGCTTATCCAGACAATCTCGGCATAGTCCTGCTCCCACCAGATTTAAATCTAATTTCCTGGGTAGGGCGATCGCTGCTTTGACTGCTGATTCTGTAATCTCAGTATAGACTACTCGTTTGGCGTCTCTCAAACCCAGAGCTTCCTTGATATGCCAAGCTATCGTCTCCCCTTCTCGGTCTGGGTCGGTCGCTAATACTACTTCATTGACTAGCTTCATCGCAGCTTTTAGCTGCCCAATCGTTTCTTTGGCTCTCTGGTCACGCGCTACATAATTGCATCGTACCTCGCTGCCATCTATAGTAAAGCCTAGAGAATCTTCTCCCGAATCGCTCAACTGTCGAATATGACCACAACTGGCACGCACAATCCACTCACTGCCGAGAATTTGACTGAGCTTTTTGACTTTTCCTGGAGATTCGACTACTAGAAGACGTTTTGACATGAAAGCTGCTCTTGATTGTCGGTAATTAATCGGCTACTAGTTCTTAATCTTTTATCTTAGTAATTTTGTACTCTAATCAGCCAGATCTCAGCTAGAGAATTATTGCAGTGTTCTTAAAACAATACTCCGGACAATTTTAAGTAGAGCCAATCGACAAGAAAGCTATCGATCCATTAGGGTGCTAATTAGAAGAAACAAGCACCGGAACGATAGCTGTATGGAAATTATACAAAGCCTGGTGGAAAATGCGCCGAGACGCGAATCTACGATATGTGTTTGAGGGTGAACAAAAAGCACGGGG
>NZ_JCACKM010000019.1:0-2072 GCF_059505385.1 Desmonostoc vinosum | reverse complement strand
CCGTTCTGTAAAACCTACCCAAAACTACCTAAGTCTAGACGAAACTGGACATTAGTAATTTTAGTGTTTACTTCCTGATTCATCGTAGTCTCAAGATGACTCTTGAGAGGTTTGTCTACTCCACAGGCTGACACGGTAGAACTTACCGCCAAGTCCGAACGAGTCGGGATAAAGATTCCATCAAACCATCGTTCGATATTTTTTGCCGCGTTTAAATCTCTGTCTTCAGTGTGACCACAATTAGGACAGATATAAACACGGTTTTTTAGTGGCATTTTATGACGATGTTTACCGCAATTAGAGCATATTTGAGAACTGGGAAACATTCTATCTACAAGCACCAATTGGCTTGAGAATTTTTCAGTTTTATATTCTAATTGTCTACGGAACTCGTACATACCACAATCAGCGATCGCACCAGCTAATTTATGATTCTTCAAAAATGCTTTAACTGATAAATCTTCAATGTTTATAATGCTGTGGTTTTTAGCAAGATAATTAGTCAGTTTGTGAATAGCATCTTGACGAATATTACTGATACGAGCGTGCAACTTACTCAGTTTCTTAATAGCTTTGATTCTATTTTTAGAACCTTTAACACGCTTACTAACACGGCGTTGTGAACGCTTTAGGCGTTTACTTAAACGTCTATAAGCTTTGGGATTAGAAAAGACTTTACCGTTACTGGTAACAGCTAATTCTTTAATGCCAATATCAACGCCAACAGTCGGTCTATTGTCTGCTATTAAAGGTTTTTCAATCTCGTATTTAATAGCGATAAACCATCTGTCAGCTTGTCTTGAAATCACACAGTTATGCACCGCAGTAATCGGTAATGGTTCAGCTAAACGTACCCATCCGATAGAAGGTAGTTTGATACGTTTTCTATCATTTTGAATTTTCGGAACTGCTTTAGTACCAGATTCAAGATAAAAAGAATCGCGTTGACCTTTCTTTTTGAAACGTGGTTGCTTGGATGTCTTTTTAAAACATCTTTCCCAAGCTACACGGCAATCTGACAATGCTTTTTGAGGAACGTTTTTATTAACTTCGTAATACCAATCATGTTGAGATTTCACCTCAGCAACTAACTTTTTATGTAAATCAATTGCTGAAGGAATCTTGATTGATTTATCGTCTTTACGTAGCTCTAAAATATTCTGTATAGTCGCGTTCGCCCAATTATAGGCATGACGAGCTACACCAGAAGCTTTACGGAACAACGTTTTTTGTTTGTTATTTGGTATTAATTCTGTCTTAAAACTGAGTAACATTGCTCGACCTCCAATGTTTTTGCTGACTTCTATAGTATATCCCCATATCTACCCATTGCCAACATATTTAGGTAGATTCTTGTACAGCTTTGGCGACATTATCCAAAAGTTTTTTGTTCTTACGACTACGAGAACCATACAAACGTGCTGAAAACACTGTAATTAGCTCAATCATGTCTGTGACTAACTCTTGTTCAAATGTGATTTCTTCCGTTGATTTGTTGATAATGACCACTTCAGTCTCGTACTCTTCACACATAGCAAAGACCAACTCTGCACCGAATCTTAGTAGTCTATCTTTGTGAGTCAATACTAATCGACCGACATCACCTTGCATGATGCGTTTAAGAAGCTTCTGCAATCCTTTTTTGTTGTAGTTAAGTCCTGAACCTAAGTCAGATACTGTTTCAAACTGCCAACCATTAGCACCACTAAAAGCTTCTAAAACCTGTATCTGTCTAGTCAAATCTTCCTTTTGGTCATTACTGGATACACGAGCATAATTAATGGTTATGCGGTCTTCTAGCTGATTAAAATCTCTTGGTGTAATGCGTTTGATGTCTGTTAAATAAAATCTTCTGTGTCCTGACGGTGAACGTTCAAAACGTAACTTTCCTGAGTCTGCCCATCGTCGTACAGTTTTTACAGAGACACCAAGCTCTTTAGCAGTATCTCCTATTGAAATAGTCATTCGAGAGTCTTCCATAATTACATACCAATTAGGACTACTCTCAATATATAGACGTTCCGTTAGTTTTGTCTAGTTATGAGTAGAAATTACCGAACAGTAGAATACCC
>NZ_JCACKM010000018.1:0-61864 GCF_059505385.1 Desmonostoc vinosum | reverse complement strand
TTTAGTCCGTTTCAACGGACTTTTGCTATTAGGCAGAGACTTGAGTCTCTGACGTTTAAGTATTTTTGCAAGAAGTCTAATCAATATGATTAATCACGCTCACCATCTGAGAGAGTTTTCGAGAAAGGTCGTCTAAGTGTTTAACTTTCTCGGTTGCTTCCATAACTGTTTCTCGAATCGCATAAATACTACCTAAAATTTGATTTATAGACTCATACCCATCTTGGATTGCTGGACTTAGTTGTTGACCTGGAAGTTGTATTTGTTGAGATTCCAGGGTTTTTACAGCATAATCAGCTAACTCACAAATTTGATTGTAAGTAGCTTCTACAGCCTCGGTGCGGCTGATTGTTTCTGTAGAAAGGCTTTGGAAAACTGTTTCGCCATCTTTTAATAGTTCTGATACCTGACGCTGGAGTGCTTGTTTTTGTTGCAGTTGTTTACGTGAGGCAAGTTCAGCAGCTTGGTATGCTTGGTCAACCTGGTCTAGGAGTCTAGTATGATCCAAAGCAAATCCTACTTGTACAGCTATTTGAGCAAATAGATTAATCTCAGGCTGTTGCCACTCACGGAAAGAAGAACACTGATGAGCAATTAATAAACCAAATAACTGGTCGTCTTTGAGAATTGGTGCTACCAAATTGGCTTTAACTGCATAGGTTTCGAGTTGATTAATGTGGCAATCGGTTAATCCAGTTTCATATATGTTGTTAACAGCTTGCACGCGACCAGCTTGATACTTCTCAACATAGCCTTCAACGAAGCATGGGTCTCTAATTTCGGCACGCAACACTTTTGGGTAAATTGGCACAACTGATTCTGCAATGACAGTCCCGTACCAATTAGCGTCAAAGCTATAAATAATCACTCTGTCAGTACTGATTGCTTTACGAACTTCTTCGACTGTGGTTTTGAGAACTTCGTCTTCGTTAAGTGATTTGCGAATGTCGTAAGTAATATCTGCAAGTAGCTGAATTCGTATACCTTCGGTATCGATGCGTTGCAGGAGTCTAGCATGGTCGAGAGCAAATCCTACTTGCATGGCTATCTGAGCAAATAAATCAATCTCAGGCTGTTGCCACTCACGGGGGCCAGAACACTGATGGGCAATCAATAAGCCAAATAACTGCTCGTCTTTGAGAATTGGTGCTACCAAATTGGCTTTGACTGCATAGTTTTCGAGTTGATTAATGTGGCAATCGGTTAATCCAATTTCATATATGTTGTTAACAGCTTGCACGCGACCAGCTTGATACTTCTCAACATAGCCTTCAACGAAGCATGGGTCTCTGATTTCGGCACGCAACACTTTTGGGTAAATTGGCACAACTGATTCTGCAATTACAGTCCCGTACCAATTAGCATCAAAGCTATAGACTATTACTCGGTCAGCGCTTAGTACTTTACGAACCTCATCAACTGTGGTTTTGAGGACATCCTCTTCGTTGAGTGATTTGCGAATATCGTGGGTAATGTCTACAAGCATCTGACTACGGATACTCTCGGTATTGATGCGTTGCAGGAGTCTGGCATGGTCGAGAGCAAATCCTACTTGCATGGCTACCTGAGCAAATAAATCAATCTCAGGTTGTTCCCAATTGCGGGGGGTGGCACACTGATGGGCAATTAATAAGCCAAATAACTGCTCGTCTTTGAGAATTGGTGCTACCAAATTGGCTTTGACAGCAAAAGTTTCGAGTTGATTAATGTGGCAATCGGTCAATCCCGCTTCATAAATATTATTTACGGCTTGCACGCGGCCAGCTTGGTATTTTTCGACATAGCCTTCAGCAAAGCATGTGTCTTTAATTTCGGCCCGTAATACTTTTGGGTAAATTGGAATCACTGATTCTGCGATTACAGTCCCGTACCAATTAGCGTCAAAACTATAGACTATTACTCGGTCAGCACTTATGGCTTTGCGAACTTCTTTGACAGTGTTTTTGAGGACATCCTCTTCATTAAGTGATTTACGAATGCAACGGGTTATATCTATAAATACTTCAGCTCTATCTGCTTTTGTATCGGCCTGTTCTAGAAGTTTGGCATAGTGGAGAGCAAATCCCACTTGCAAAACTATTTGGGCGAATAAATCAATCTCTGACTGCTGCCAGAAACGGAGTCTAGAACATTGGTGGGCAACTAATAAACCGAATAGCTGATCGCCTTTGATAATGGGTGCAACTAAACTAGATTTGACAGTAAATTGTTCTAATAATTCAACTTGATAATCAGTAAGATCGGCTTGGTAAATATCATCGATCGCACGAATAAAACCGTTTTGATATTTATCTATATACCCGGCTTCAAAACCGGGATTCAAGACTTTCACCCACAACATTTTCGCCAACCCAGGCACAACCGATTCTTCAATAAAAGTGCCATTCCAATTGGAATTAAAGCGAAAGATGGTGACGCGATCAATTCCTAAAGCTTTGCGAACCTCTTCAACAGTAGTTTTGAAGACATCTTGTTCATTAAATGATTCTCGTATCCAACGAGTAACTTTCATCAATAGTTGTGAGTATTCGGTTTCGGCTTCTTTTCCCCATAGCAAACTCGACAGCCGGTCTTTGATGGAATTGATATTTGTCTCTAGTACAGCTAATTCATCTGGGCTGGCAATGATAGTCTGGGGAAGCTCGTGTTCTAGGCTGAGTGTATTCACAATAGTAGTAGAAATTTCCGCAGAGTTGAGAACTCGACGAATAACCCGATGGGCTACAAAAGTAGCGATCGCACCTGATAAAATTGCAATTACACCCGTTCCAACGAATAAAAGCGATAGTTGCCTTTGGATAGCAAGTTCAGTTTCTTGTGAACTTCTAGCATCCTCTTGTCCAACTTGAGGAATTTGTTTGCTAACTGACTCAATAGCATAGTATGAGGTTGCTGTTCCCACCACTAATACAGGCAGTACGCTAACAGCAAGCGCCCAAGTTATTGCCTTAGCTTTTAAACTCCATTGAGAAGATTGATTCATAAATAAAGTTTTGGCGTACTAAAATTAAAAATAGAATCGAACGATTAACCAATTTTACACAAAAAACTGCCTAATTTGAGGATTTTACAGCATTTTTACTTTTGTAAAAAATTTTCCCATATTCACATATTTATTGCAAATCAAAATCGAAAAATAATTGATTGAAAATTGTCGCAGTCATTGCTATGTCTGTTTGAGCAAGACAGCCAACCACCGAAAAATGCCACAACCAAATATGAAAAAGGTTTCTTTCCCTACTCGCTAAGCTGTTCCATATATAACTTGCATAATTAGGGCGGGCAAGATGCCCACCCCACAAGAGTTTTATTTAATTTGATTATGTAATTTAGATGTTTTTTAGCTTACTTCCTTTTTCAAACTAGTCGCTCACATGATAAATCACGCAACGAGGGCATGAAAATCCCTCTTCTGTTGCCCTTAGTCCCTCATTCTTGACCCCCATTTTCAAGATAGCAATCCAAAGTCACCCATTTAGGTGAAGGCATACGAAAATACTACAAGATAATATGAAGGAAAATTAAGCAATTATACAACTAGTTCTTTGTATAGTTAAGAGCGTATTCATTGAGACATTAATCTTGACCGAAAACGGCAACAGTTTAAGCAAATTTACTTATAAAAAACAAAGATAATGTATTTCGAGTTCTCCCCTTACTGTTATTGACACTAACTCTTTGTTTGCGTCTCACCCCAGGCTACTGCCATACAGCATATTCACAGGCATATATAAATGGCTACTCCCATAGAAATACCTATGATTGGCAAAAAAATTAAGTACCCATTCCGCTGGCTGATGGGACTGATAGCAGCAGGTGCTTTGGTTGTGGGAACAACGACAACTTACACGTTGGTAAATCAAAGTAAGAGTAAACAAGATATTGCCGAGTTAACAGTCCCAGTGGCATCGCAAAATATTACCCTGCTGATTACAGCTAGTGGTAAGGTGGTGCCGATTCAAAGCGTCAATGTCAGTCCCAAAAATCCTGGAACTTTGTCCCAATTATATGTAGAGCAGGGCGATCGCATCAAGCAAGGACAAATCATCGCCCGTATGGATAGCGCCAGCATTGAAGCCCAAATCCGTCAATATACTGCTAGCCTAGCCCAAAACCAAGCACAACTGGCAGAAGCTTTAGCAGGTAATCGTCCCCAAGAAATTACCCAAGCCAAGGCGCGGTTAGCACAAGCACAAGCCCAATTAGCACAAGCTCGTACAGGTAATCGTCCCCAAGAAATAGCCCAAGCACAAGCCCAAGTGGACGCAGCGCAAGCGAGGGTAAATTACACAACTGAACAGGTAAAGCGTTACCAATACCTAGTTCAACAAGGAGCTGAGAAAAAACAATTACTAGATCAAGCCATCAGTGATGACAAAAGTGCTAAAGCTAGTTTAGAGGAAGCGAAAAAACGATTGTCATTGCAGCAAATTGGGACTCGTAGCGAGGAAATTGCTCAACGAGAAGCCGCAGTCACCGAAGCACGAGCAGCCTTAGTATTGTTAGAGGTGGGTACTCGTCCTGAAGAAATCGCTCAGCGTCGAGCTGCTGTAGCAGCAGCTCAGGCGCAGTTAAAAGGCGTGCAAGTACAGCTAGAAGATACAATTATCCGCGCTCCCTTTTCGGGAATTGTGACGCAAAAGTACGCCAACGTAGGGGCGTTTGTCACTCCCACAACATCCGCTTCTGCGACTGCATCGGCAACTTCTAGTTCTATTGTCGCCGTAGCACGGGGTTTAGAAGTGGAAGCAAATGTTCCAGAAGCTGATATTGGCAGAATTAAAGGAGGGCAACAAGTAGAAATTGCCGCAGATGCCTATCCAGACCAAGTTTTTAAAGGTCATGTCCGGTTAATTGCTCCCGAAGCAGTCCTAGAACAGGGTGTGACATCCTTTAAAGTGCGAGTTACTCTTGATAACGGTACAAATAAACTGCTCTCTGGCTTAAATGTGGATTTAACATTTTTAGGCGATCGCGTCAATAATGCCTTAGTCTTGCCAACTGTTGCCATCGTCACCGAAAAAGGTCAAACAGGCGTACTTATACCAGATAAAAACAATCAACCCCAGTTCCGTGAAGTCACAATCGGAGCGCAAATTAAAGACCAAACGCAGATTTTAGGGGGAGTGAAACAAGGCGATCGCGTGTTTATCAATCCACCAAAAGAATACACAATCCAAAAGGCAAATAAAAGGGAGTAGGGAATAGCCAACAGGGAACAGAGAATAATGAATTTTTTAGAAAGCATTAATATGGCAGGCAAAACCCTGCTGTCGAATAAGTTGCGTAGCGCCCTGACGATGCTGGGTATTGTGATTGGCAATGCCTCAGTGATTGCAATGATTGGTATTGGCGAAGGAGGACAGAAGTATGTTTCTCAACAACTAGAGTCGCTAGGGCCAAACGTGTTATTTGTAATTCCAGGTAATCGCGAAACTCAGCGGATTTCTCTAGACTTGCCCAAAACACTTGTTTTAGAAGATGCGGAAGCGATCGCTACTCAAGTACCAACGGTAGCAGCAGTGACTGCGGAATTAAACAGCAGGCAGATTGTTACTTACCGCAACAGAAACACCGATATTAATATCATTGGCACAACTCCTAGTTTTTTGAAAGTGCGAGACTTTGAAATAGCCAAGGGACGGTTTTTTACCGATATAGATATGAAACGCAGCAATCAAGTTGTGGTACTGGGTGCAAAATTGGCAGAAAGATTCTTTGGTAATAGTAACCCCATAGGTCAGCAGTTACGCATTAAAGATACTAGCTTTCAAATTATCGGTGTATTAGTATCCAAAGGCTCAAATCTGGGTGTTGATTATGATGATGCCGCACTATTACCTGTTGTTACAGCCGCAAACCGCATTGTTGGGCGAACATCTCCCTACGGACTAGAGCTAACTTACATCGTTGCCTCAGCCAAGAACGCCGATAGTGTGGATGCAGCCCAGTTTCAAATAACGAATTTGCTCCGCCTGCGACACAAAATTATTGGTGAAGATGATTTCACTATCAATACTCAAAAAGATGCATTGCAAACCGTCGGTCAAATCACCAGTGCATTAACAATTATGTTAGCAGCGATCGCAGGCATTTCTTTATTTGTCGGCGGTATCGGCATCATGAATATTATGCTAGTTTCTGTCACCGAACGCACCCAAGAAATTGGGCTAAGAAAAGCTATTGGGGCAACCGAGCAAGATATTTTGTTACAGTTCATCATTGAAGCGGTGATCGTCTCAGCTGCCGGTGGTTTAGTGGGGACTGCGGTTGGTGTCAGTGGCATCATGTTAGTAGCAGCCTTAACCCCTTTAGAAGCGAGTATCTCTCCATTGGCAATTGCGATCGCAGTTGGTGTTTCAGGCGGGATTGGTTTATTCTTTGGCGTCGTTCCCGCACGCCGCGCCGCCAAACTCGATCCAATTGTCGCTTTAAGGAGTGCTTAAATAATTCGTAATTCGTAATTCGTAATGACGCGACGCTCCTGTGTCGCTATCGAGGACTCCCGTCTCAATTGGCGTGCATATTCAGGGTCAACGTTCTCGTCAAACAGATATTTGAGGCTCATGCGAGGCGATCTCTACTTTCTGTTGCGCCTTCAACTGTTGAAATCGGAGTCTGGCCGGCGAAGGGTTTTGGCGCTGTTCTGCCCGCATCCGTTCGCCAAACTCAATCCAATCGGTCAGATACTGCCCCACCACTTCTCGATTGTGCAGGTAGTAGAGGATTGTGGCGTAGACCTGCTCCAGCGACAACGATGGGTAGATCTGGGCAATCTCTTCAGCCGTGCGAGCGCGATAGATGTACTCGTAAAGAATACTCTCAATTCCAATTCGGGTTCCTTTGAGTCGGATGTCATCGAGTGAAAGCACATTGAAATATTCTTCCAGTTGCATACAGTACGACCCCTTGCACAAATATCACACCTTAATCATAGAAGACTTGTGGGGACTCTACCATGAACGCTAAACAACTTCGTAACCTCGTTTTCCCGATCCACCGCTATTTGGGTTTAGGGGACTTCCGCGACACGTTAAATCTTGCAGGGGCATAGAAACTACTCCAACTGACATATTTAGCCCTATTATCAACGATAGCCCCTGCTTAGAGGCTGTTGATTATTGCTTAACTGCTTTCATCGACAAACTAATCCGTTTCAATTTCTCATTAACTTCCAATACGCGCACTTTCACAACTTGTCCCACTTTGACAACTTTCTTGGGATCATCGACAAACCTATCAGCCAGTTGGGAAATATGCACTAAACCATCCTGATGCACGCCAATATCGACAAACGCACCAAAGTTGGCAACGTTGGTAATCATTCCCTCTAGTTCCATTCCCACCTGTAAATCGGTAATTTCCTTAATCCCCTCTTTAAAGGTGGCATACTTAAACTCAGCTCTTGGATCTCTACCTGGTTTTTCCAGTTCGCTGAGGATGTCGCGCAATGTCGGTTCACCAACGGTATCGGTAACGTATTTCTTCAAGTTGGTTTTTTGGAGTTTTTCGGCAATCTGTGTCACCTGATTCAATGGTACGCACACCTCAGAAGCGATCGCTTCCACTACAGAGTAACTTTCTGGATGCACAGCAGTGTTATCCAAAGGATTTTCACCACCGCGAATTCTTAAGAAACCCGCTGCTTGTTCAAAGGCTTTCGGCCCCAATTTGGCAACTTTCAACAGTTGACGACGATTTTTAAAGGCTCCATGCTGGTTACGATAAGCAACAATGTTATTGGCAACCGTTGGCGTAATCCCAGAAACAAAAGTTAACAATTCTTTAGAAGCTGTATTTAAATCGACACCGACATAGTTAACGCAGCTTTCTACCGTTTCATCCAATTTCTTTTTCAACAACTTCTGATCGACATCGTGCTGATATTGTCCTACGCCAATCGATTTGGGATCGATTTTCACCAATTCCGCCAAGGGATCTTGCAATCGGCGACCGATGCTAATAGCGCCGCGCACGGTAATATCTAAATCGGGAAACTCTTCGAGGGCAACTTTGCTAGCAGAATATATAGATGCACCCGACTCATTCACCATTACCTTAATTGGTTGGCGATCGCTTTGTTGCAGAACTTCCAAAACAAACTCATCTGTTTCGCGAGAGGCTGTACCGTTACCAATCGCAATTAATTCAATTTTGTACTTTTCCAACAAATTTTTGAGCGTTTGGGCTGCTTTGAGGCGTTGTTCAGCCGCTTGGTGAGGAAACACCGCTTGGTATTCCAAAAATTTACCTGTTTGATCAAGTACAGCAACCTTGCACCCAGTTCTAAAACCAGGATCTATCGCCAGGGTTGGTTTCATCCCGGCTGGTGCAGACAGCAACAACTCCCGCAGATTTGCTTCAAATGTCTTAATAGATTCAACATCTGCATAGGCTTTCTTTTCTGAAATTACCTCCCCCATTAGAGATACTTTCATTAAACGGTTGAATGCATCTTTCAGCATTGCTTGGTAAAAGTCACGAATTTCCTGAATCTTGGTTTTAATTTCAACAGATGCTAAATATCCCAGCACGACATCCTCATCGAAGGCAATTTCATAACTTAGTACCCCTTCAGCTTCACCCCGACACAACGCCAACATGTTATGAGGTGCGATATTTTCTACTTTGACTTGATAGTTACGGTACATCTCAAATTTGGTTGTACCTTCGGGATGATCATTTTTAATCCGAGAAATGAATACTCCTGCCTCTACAAAATATTCACGCAGATATAGGCGTAAATCGGCCTTTTCTGCCACTTCTTCCGCTAAGATGTCGGCTGCACCCTTCAGCGCCTCTTCAGGTGTTTTTACTGCTTTTTCTGAGGAAACGTACTTCGCCGCTACCTCTGGAAGTGAGGCGGATAGAGGATTTTTGACATTTAAAGATTTGATCAACTCCGCTAGCGGTTCTAGTCCTTTCTCTCTGGCGATGGTGGCGCGAGTCCGGCGTTTGGGACGATAGGGTAAGTATAAATCCTCAAGTTCGGTCTTTTGTAAACAGGATGTGAGTTTTGCTTTGAGTTCATCCGTGAGTTTACCTTGTTCGGCGATCGCATTTAAAATCACCGATTTTCGTTCTTCCAACTCAGTTAAGTAAGTATATCGATCAGCTAAATCACGCAGCTGAACTTCATTCATTTCACCAGTGCGTTCTTTACGGTAACGGGCAATGAAGGGAATAGTTGCACCCTCCGCCAAAAGTTCCAGCGAATTTTGCACCTGATAAGGCTTAAGGTCTAGCTCAGTTGCCAGTAATTGAGGAATGTTCAGCATCGGGTGTTTTAGTTGAAAAAGTTATTCCTTGAGGTACTATACTAGCTCGTTCTTTTAATGCCAGCCTAGTATACTAGGCTAATTTGCCAGATGCTTACGTAACATAGAAAATCTATAATTATTTTGATAAAGTATTGTTAAGCAAACCTGCTTAGATGTAAAATTAACCACAATTCCAAAAATCATTTGAATTTACTTTATAACCCCTCCGGTTCTTGGTTTAGAGGTTACGGAAAATGGCTTTGTTTTTTTTGATCCCACTTTGTACTGGTTTAATAACTGGTTACTTTTTTAAAAAAAGCACTGATGAAATCGCCTATCTAGCTGGCGTATTTGCAGCTATTAGCCTGCTTTTAAGTTTGGTTTTAGCACCATGGCCAATCCAGCTTATGCTGTTATTTATTGTCCTCATCAGTACTAATAAACTCTTGCGAAAGCAAAACTACAAACCAACTCAAGAGTTAGAAAAATAACTCACACAATCCGAGTGATCTTGACGATCACCGCAATCTTAAATTGTGACGCCCAACCAGCTAGAAGCTTCTGGATTCTTTTAATCTTAATAAGGACGGATGTTATTTTTCTGACCGTTACTAACCATTCCTAAGATATTGATCCGGGACATTTTGAGGTTTTCTAAAGCTCTATCTAGGGCTGAAGAATCTGTCTGATCAAGCCTTACAGTCAGTAAAATGCCATCGGTATGGGGTGCTAATAAACTAGCATCTGCTAGTCCGATTAAGGGAGGAGCATCATAGATTACTAAATCAAAAGTGTTGTGAAAATCCTCCATCAGACGCTTCATTTTCTCAGACGAGAGTAACTTTGCTGGATCGGGTGGTATGGGCCCAGCAGTAACTACAGATAATTGACTCATAAAAGGTAATTGCCGGATGACTTCTCCGGTTGGCAAATTCGTCGAGATTAAATTACTTAATCCCCAAAGATTATTTAGATCTGACAGGTTGTGAATCATCGGTTGGCGAAGATCAGCATCAATAAGTAGTACTCTTTGCCCCATTGTTGTCGCTATTTGAGCCAGATGAAATGCCACGGTAGATTTACCATCTCCAGACATCGCTGAACTAATGACGATAGAATTAATCTGGCGATCGGAACTTAGTAGTTGGATATTTGTATAAAGTACCCGTAGAGCTTCTAAGAATCTTGTCGAGTAGTTGCTATAGTCTTGATCTGGTAAAACAGCCAACCCAGGAATTTCTTGCATAAGAAAATTTGGGACTCTAACTATTGGCATTTCTTGCGCGATCGCGTTGTTTTGATTACTACTTTGAATCTGTTTCTCAAAAGGGATATTTCCTAACAATGGCAGCTTTACCTTGTCTTTGAGAGCTTGAACACTGTGGTAAGTATTGTCTAGTTTTTCCATCAGAAAGGCAACGCCAAGTCCTAAGAAAATACTAGCGGTTAATCCTGGGAGCAAATTACGTGTCATATCCGAAGAATTTACCTGGGTCTCTGGCTTCTTTGGTGCTTGGAGTAATTGCCACCCAAGTTCTGTTTGCGAGATCTGAATTTGTAGGGTTTCACGAGTTGAGAGAAAACGATTGAGACTTTCAGTAGCAATCTGTAATTTTCGTTGTAATTCAGTATATTGTCGTGCCAAAATTGGCCACTGCTTACGTTTTTGTTCAAGTTCTTTTTCTACTTTGGCGAGTTCTTGACTTTGCACTTCTAAAGTCTGAAGTTGATTTTTTACCTCTGCAACTCTGAGTTCTAAAACGCGCTGTGCTTCTTGAGCGATTAAAGGTAATAAAGTTTGTCGTTTTTCTTTTAAGGTTTGCAGTGTTGGGTTATCTTCTTGCAGACGAGTAGACTCAGCAGCAATTTGAACATCCAATGCGCGCAACTGACCAACTAACTGCTGATATAAAGGAGCATCCTTTAATACCGCTAGCTTCCCATTTTGTTGCTGTAGGAGCGCAAAGTTGGAGCGAACTTGTGCTAGTTGCTGATTAACCGTTTGTCTTTGCCCAGATACAGAGGTAGCTTGAGTATCAACCTGTGCTACTTGGCTTTCCGGATCAGCAAAGTCGTTTTTCTGGCGAAAAGTTTGTAGTTCTTTCTGGAGCTGATCAACTCGATTTTGTAGAAATGGCAGTTGTTTTTCGACAAACTGAGTTCCTTGACGTAACTTGGTCTGCCGTTTTTCTCGGCTGTAGTATAAATAATCTTTAGAGATTTTGTTTAATACTGCTTTAACTTGATCTGGATTGTTATTTCGATAGCGAACTTCTATGATCTTAGTTTCTCCCAAGCGAGTGATGGTCAGAGAATTTAGTAGCGAATCATAGCTGAGACCTGGATAATCAGCTCGTAGTTGCTTGATAATTCCTTCTAACAGTTCAGGACTTTTAAGTACCTGAATTTGGCTTTCGTAGTCTAGACCTGACTGGGTTGATGAACTAGGTTCTTTAACGACATCTACTGCATTGCTGTCATCGTTCACAGGTTCGACTAACAGCTTAAAATTGCCTTCATATACTGGTAATTCCCGGTTGAGCATCAAGTTAGCTACTACAGTCGTCATCACAGCAATAGTTACCCCAGCAATGACTAGCGCTCGTCGCCGCACAATATTCAACAACTCTACAAAATTCCAGTCGCTTCGTTGTTGTGTTTCACTGAAAGCAAAAGGTTGAGTTTGGAGAAATGGCGTTACAGAGTTACCACTGCGATCAGAGCTTGATGATTGTGAAGAGTGATTCTCCATTATTATCGTTTTAAATTATACAATTGGTATTTTGATGTATATTCTAGCCGAGGTTAACCTTAATCTCTAGCTACGTTTATGTGCAGTTAGAGTTAGAAACCGATAAATCTATTACGTATATAAATTTTAGCCATAGCTACAGAAGATCATCACGTGTGTGTAAATAAATATCATTAACCAAGTAGATACGAATAAACATAACTATAACTCCACGGTTTTTTAGCCATAAATGCTGATGTTGTAGACCCAACTGATTAAAATTTATTGTAAAAAGAGTACCAGGTTCAGTTCATCTATACTTAACTATTGAACTATACGTTCTACATTTAATCTTTGATTAAGTGTCAAATTAGACTATTTAAAGCTTAAATTTCCCATTTTAGAAATTTCTGTGGTGTGAGTCTGTCAGATGCGATCGCAGTTTGAAATACCTAAATCTACTATTTTCAAAGTTTAAATAACTACTCAGAATAAGCTTTTGTAACTTAATTTACTTAAGACTTTAAAAGCTTACTAATTATATTTAGTAGAATTACAGTCAATACTACATAAAAATTCATACAAGATAAGTTGTATCTTTTGTAAAGATTCTGTTTAAGCAAATTTTTATAAAATAAATTTTTGGTAAAGTCTATTTGTATATTTAAAACATGCTATTCTCGTGGTATTCTAGTAGGAAATGACATGTAGATAAATTTTAAAATACAGTACTGTAGTTGAAAACTACATGTGATAAAAAAACGTTAAGTAATACTAATGTGATAGTAAAAATGCCAAACAAATCTGATTTGATCATCCAAAAATCCTAATTGATGCAGAATAAATAGTGGTTAATGCTGTAGCACCTTGTCACAGTGTTTTAAGTAAATATATCTGTAAGTTTGTAAACTAGTTTACCCTTGTGTGTTCGATCTCCCTAGCAAATGCCCGTGGCAGATTAGACCCTTTCTGTGTTTTTGTGTTCCCCTGGTCAAAAGAATCCCTTAATAATCGCTTATACAAACGAAGAAGCAGTGCAAGTTCTGAAAAACCAACTGTAATATTTTAGTAAAGCTTGCAGATAGTTCTGTGATTTTGCGTAAACCCTTGTGTAGTAGGTGATTAATAAAATAGGCCTAGAGCAAAATGAGACTACTTAATATCTCTAGGCCTGTTTTGATATGTAAATTAATGGCTTGAGCAGTTCAGTAGTGTCTTTAACAAGATTACTTAGGTAGGATACGGCTGATGAAACTTAATGAATGGATTAATCAAAAATTTTTACAATCCATTTCTCCTTCCGTTCGGTTAGATTTTAAGAACGAATATTCTTCAAAAACCCAGCAATCAATTAAATTGTCTGTAATTACTCAATTTTTTCCTCCAGACTTTGCCCCCACAGGACAATTGATTGAGGAACTAGTGAAACAGTTGGGGCAGCAAGGGGTAGATGTCGAGGTTTTTACGAGCCAACCAGGGTACGCGTTTCGCTCTGGGACAGCTCCAGCAATTGAACGTGCTGGTCGAATTAGAATTCAAAGATCGCGCACTGCTCAACTATGGCCAGGGCGGATTCGGGGCAAAGCCGTCAATGGAGTTTTGTACACCTTGCGTGCTGCCATCTATCTATTGAGAGCATGGCAACGTCGAAATTTGTTGTTGGTAACTTCAGCTCCGCCATTTTTGCCAATCGTGGCATATCTGGCTCATCTGTTGTTTAGACTTCCTTATGTCTGCATACTCTACGATCTTTATCCCGATATTGCGATCGCTTTAGGAGTAATCTCTAAAAATAGCCCTTTAGCGCGGCTGTGGCGTGCCATAAACAGACAGATTTGGCGAAGCGCTAAAGGAATTGTGGTGCTAAGCCCAGCAATGAAGCAGCGAGTCGTAGCAAGTTGCCCGCAGATAGCCGATAAAGTTTCTGTAATTCACAGTTGGGCCAACCCAGAGTTGATTGTCCCAATCGCCAAGCAAGAAAACTGGTTTGCTTGGAAGCACGACTTAGTGCAGAAATTTACCGTACTCTATTCTGGAAACTTGGGACGCTGCCACGATATGGCAACTATCCTAGAAGCTGCAAAAGAACTCCAAGATGAACCAATTCAGTTTGTGTTCATTGGTGGTGGAGCTAAGCGGGATGATTTGATCCAAGATGTAGAGCAATCAGGATTGAGAAACTTCACATTTCTGCCATATCAAGATAAGCAGATATTGCCATATTCCTTAACAGCTTGTGATTTGTCGCTAGTAACTGTAGATTCCACCACCGAGGGTTTAGTAGTTCCTAGCAAGCTTTACTCCGCTTTAGCTGCGGGACGGCCGATAGGAGTGATTTGTTCACAATATTCCTACCTCAGACAGATGATTACCGAAGCTGGGTGTGGTGCGACATTTGATAACGGAGACAGCCATGCTCTGGCACAATTCATTCGCTTATTGAGCCGCGATCAGCAATTAGGGGAACGGATGGGTAAATCGGGTCGTCAGTACTTGCGATCGCACTTCACACTGAAGATTATTTCTCAACAATACTTTGATATTTTCCAGCAGGTGATCGCGCCTGAAGGCGTAATCTCTTTATCTCAAAGCCATATAAAATAAGCTTTTAGAAAAAATTACGTTGACAGCATCACCATAGGTTGATGGTTGATTGCCACAGCAAAATTAGGTTTTTAACCTAATTTTTGTGGAAAACAGACTTAATTAGAGTCAGAATCACCATTAATTTTGTCATCTTCATTACTAATCCCCAAAAGATGAGGATGTCAAACAGCATCAGGGTTTAAAGCATCTCTAGGTAAATCGAATTACGAACTAATTAGTACTTTCTCAACATTGGCATAGTCAGACCAATAGCTAAAAGAGAAAATACTTCTCTATTGATTTGATGAATTTTGTGTTTTCCAACAAAACTGCCAAATTTATCTTGTCAAATTCCTTAACTTTGGGAGAGTTATATTTCATGGAAAATTGAAAGTAAAGGTAATGCTTTGGAGATAAAAATAGCAATAGGAATTAGTAGAACTGACGAAATTTAAAAGCATCGTAAAGTTCAGCACTTCTTTTGTTTAGCCTTAAAAATATCTCTAATTAAAGTTTTGTTTTTCTATAATGTTGATTTGAATTAATCAAATATAGTGATGGTAGAAGATGTTATAATTCCTCTAGATAGATTGACAAAAAAACAGTTTAGATATAGACAATAAATATATCTGTCATCTCGACAAAAAAGCTGTTAATCAGCTAGTTCCAAATTACATAACATTGAGTCGTTAATTTGAGGAGGTGGGCTTTGATGGTCTTTTTGATCTCAGTCCCTTCCAACGTAACCTTCCTTATTTTTTACCTATTTTATCGATGTGGGAGGTCGAATTGCAGAGAAGGTGTGACCGAAATCGGAAACGTTCAAAAAGAAGATCTATTTACTGCCCAATTCATAATTGCTATCTCGAAAGCAGAAGCCAGAAATATCAGCTATTTGCTGATCAAGCGGGTCAATTGCAGCAACGGGGTATGAGTAGGCGCAGAGCATTGATGGTAGTGGCAACCCAAACAGCAGTTTCTATAGAAGGAGAATGGTTAGAGGCTTTCTGGTGTGACTACTGCCAGCAAACAAAGTGGTATCACGTCCGCAAGTCAGGCGATCGCACACATGAAGTTTGTCTAGCACCACAAGACCTCTGGCAGCAAGTAGCAGGAGTAGTTGATCCCCAGGGAAACCCCTCCGTAGGCGAATTCACTCGCCGACAAGCAAGTCTAGTGGGTTATCACAGCATGAATGACTTCCAATTTGTCACTTAAAAATTCAAAATTCAAGTTGCGCTTCTAGCGTAACCTTTGGTGCAACTCAAAATTTAAAAATATCTCTTTCCCCACTCCAAGCTCCCCATTCCCTAACTTTTATGTATGAGTAATCAAGGAACCACCCCAAAGCCAGAATTAGTGATTGAAGCTGGACGCACCGAGCAGCAGTATTGGAGAGATTTATGGCGTTATCGAGAGCTATTCTACTTTCTGGCCTGGCGTGACATTTTAGTACGATACAAGCAAACAGCAATTGGAATGCTTTGGGCACTACTGAGACCGTTTTTAACCATGGTCGTGTTTAGCGTAGTCTTTGGCAAAATAGCGAAATTACCTTCAGGGGGAGCGCCATATCCGATCTTAGTATTTGCTGCCATGTTACCTTGGCAGTTTTTTGCTAACTCTTTGGCTGAATGTAGCATGAGTTTAATTACCAATGCAAACTTGGTTTCTAAAGTCTACTTTCCGCGTTTGATTGTACCTGTCAGTGCAGTAATTGTCAGCTTTGTAGACTTTATGATTTCGGGGATCATCCTCTTAGGATTGATGGCTTGGTATGACTATGTTCCTAGTTGGCGGATAGTCACACTGCCTTTATTTACTGCGATCGCCTTTGCGGCTTCGATGGGAGTAGGGTTGTGGTTAGCAGCTTTAAATGTGGAATATCGGGACTTTCGCTATATTGTGCCGTTCATTGTACAGTTTGGTCTGTATATATCGCCTGTTGGTTTTAGTAGTAACGTTGTGCCAGAGCAGTGGCGGCTAATATATAGCCTCAATCCAATGGTAGGAGTCATTGACGGTTTTCGCTGGGCAATTCTCGGTGGAGACGCAGAACTTTACTGGCCAGGATTTGCACTTTCTATGGGATTAATCATCTTTTTACTAATCAGTGGCATCTGGTACTTCCGAAAAATGGAACGAACCTTTGCTGATGTAATTTAGGTAGACGGTTGAAATCGTTTAACAAAAAAATTTTGAACCCTTTTTTAAATATAGAAAGCGGCAATAACCGAGATTAAAAATCTTGTCTCAACTGCCAAAAACTCCATCCACAAGAGGGTGGAGTTTTTGATTAATTACACACTTGATAAACACGTTTTTGGAGGTACTTCAATGATGTTACTAAAAAATCTTAAAGAGAAAATTGAAAATAAAGCAGCCCGAATTGGAATTATTGGTCTAGGATATGTAGGCTTACCAATTCTGGTATCTTTTGCTAAAAAAGGTTTTTCTGTATTAGGTTTTGATATTGACCAATACAAAATTGATCAAATTAGAGCAGGTAACTCATATATTAAGCATATTCCTTCAGAGAACTTAAAGCACGAATTGATCGAGGTCACTAGCGATTTGTCCCGGTTGTCTGAGGTAGATGCAATCATTATTTGTGTGCCCACGCCTCTGAATACGCACAGAGAACCTGATTTAAATTATGTAATTGAAACAACCTATGCGATCGCTCGTTGTTTAAAAATCGGGCAGCTGATAGTTTTAGAAAGCACAACTTACCCAGGCACTACAGAAGAGGTCATGCTACCGATTCTAACTAGAACTGGTTTGGCAGTTGGTGAGGAATTTGCTTTAGCCTACTCTCCAGAACGCGAAGACCCTGCCAACGAAAAATTTTCTTTAGTGAATGTACCAAAGGTAGTTGGGGGAACAACACCTCTATGTTTAGAGCTTGCTCAAACCCTCTACGATCAGATCATCGTCAAAACTGTTCCGGTTTCTTCGACAAAAACCGCTGAGGCATCGAAAATTTTAGAAAACATTTACCGTGCTGTAAATATTGCCTTAGTCAATGAATTAAAGATTTTATTCCACAAAATGGATATAGATATCTGGGAAGTCATTGAAGCAGCGAAAACCAAACCATTTGGTTTTCATGCCTTCTATCCAGGCCCCGGTTGGGGTGGGCATTGCATTCCTATCGACCCATTTTATTTAAGCTGGAAAGCCAGAGAGTATGACCTTTCTTTGCAGTTTATCGAGTTAGCAGGTGAAGTTAATACTCTTATGCCTAACTATGTAGTTAACAGGTTAGCATCTGCTCTCAATAATCAATGCAAACCAATCAAAAACTCTCGAATTCTCCTTTTAGGAGTTGCTTATAAGAGAAATGTTGACGACCAAAGAGAAAGTCCTTCTCTGAAAATTATTCAACTCCTACAGCAGCAAGGCGCACTCGTAGAATATCACGATCCCTACGCTCCAACCTGTAACAATCATCGTCATTATCCAGAAATCGACCTGCAATCTTTACCTTTAACCAAAGAAAACTTGCAGAAGTTTGATGCTGTGATCATTGCTACTGATCATGATCATGTAGACTACCAATTAGTGGCAGATAACTCATCATTAATCATTGATACACGCAATGTTTTGGCATCTCAAGGCTTAAAAGGCGAAAGCATTGTCTGTGCTTAAGCAATAAATTCTGACAAATTTCTGCGTGAGCTTTTGTTTCATTCGAGGATTGAGGTCTCGAATGAAACTGCTTTGAATTTTGCGGCAAATCTACAGACTTTATCAAGACAAGTTTTGAATTTTTTTTGAAGATGCCTCACATGGATAAATATGTAGCCGTAATTGGCTGTGGTTACTGGGGGAAGAATTTAGTTCGCAATTTTGCTCAATTGGGTGTTTTGCGGGTAATTTGTGATGCTAGCCAACAAGCATTAGCACAATTTCAACAAGAATATGGTGTTGAAGGAGTTACTGATTTTGCCAAAGTCTTGGCAATACCCGATGTTAAGGCTGTAGTGATTGCAACTCCAGCACCAACTCATGGTGGCTTAGTTATGCAAGCATTAGCTGCTGGTAAAGATGTGTTTGTTGAGAAGCCATTAGCTTTAACCTTAGAAGATGCTTTAGTAATTCAGGCTACTGCTGATCAAAGCAGTAACATCCTCATGGTTGGACACTTACTAGAGTATCATCCCGCTTTAGTCAAACTTCGTAGTTTAGTAAAGAACGGCAAAATTGGTCAGTTGCGATATCTTTATTCTAATCGCTTGAGTTTTGGTAAAGTTCGCACCGAAGAAAACGTACTTTGGAGTTTTGCTCCCCATGATATTTGTAATATTCTAGGGTTTGTTGGTAAATTGCCAAT
Organism: Desmonostoc vinosum; assembly: GCF_059505385.1. Taxonomy (NCBI): domain Bacteria; kingdom Bacillati; phylum Cyanobacteriota; class Cyanophyceae; order Nostocales; family Nostocaceae; genus Desmonostoc; species Desmonostoc vinosum. The sequence goes on along the minus strand of NZ_JCACKM010000018.1, from coordinate 42,951 downwards.
CACTGTACAAGCTGTTGGTAGTGCTTGCTTGGGTGAAGTTGCAGACTTTTGTCTGGTCAATCTTGAGTTTGAGCAAAATCTCAAGGCACACATTTTTACCAGTTGGCTACATCCTTTTAAAGAGCATCGGCTGGTCGTGGTTGGAGAATCTGGGACTTTAGTTTTTGATGATGTTTCTATTGATGAGAAATTAGTATTATACGACCAACAAGCAGAATTAAAAAACAATATTCCAGTCCTGAAAAAGCATTCCCAAACTGTCATCCCCATCGATACAGGCGAACCTTTAAAGTTGGAATGCCAACACTTTCTTAGTTGTGTTGAAAATAGACAAACACCATTAACCGACATCCAAAATGGGATTAATGTTTTAACTGTTTTGCAGTCGGCTCAGGCATCTTTAGCATCTCAAGGTCAGGCAATTTATTTAAAGGAGACTCAAGTTGTCAACAGTTGATGCAAATTCTGCAACCAAAACTTCAGAATATTTTGTCCACGAATCTGCTTATGTTGATTTGCCAACTACGATTGGTAAAGGAACTCAAGTCTGGCATTTTAGCCACGTCATGCGAGATGTAGTGATTGGTGAAAGTTGCAAGATTGGACAAAATGTATTTGTTGCCAGTGGTGTACAAATCGGGCGGAATGTCAAAATTCAAAATAACGTCTCTGTTTATGCTGGTGTTGTTTTAGAAGATGACGTTTTTTGTGGCCCCAGTTGTGTATTCACCAATATTAAAACGCCTCGCTCAGCTTTTCCGCGCAATACACAAGATGATTATTTTGTCACTTTGATTAAGCAGGGGGCAACGATTGGGGCGAATGCCACAATTGTTTGTGGGCATACAATTGGGCGTTATGCATTTATTGGTGCTGGTGCAACTGTTACCAAAGATATTCCAGATTATGCTTTGGTCTATGGTAATCCAGCAAAACGGGTTGGTTGGATGTGTGAGTGTGGCGCTAAGTTAGAAGATTTTACCACAACCACTGTATGTCAAGCCTGCGATCGCCACTACGAATATTGTGGCGAAAATCAAATTCGGAAGATTGTTTGACTTTAAAAGTTGGCTATCTTTAATCTCAATTATTGTGGTGAAACTGAAAAGGATTGGATAACGACTGTGAATATTCCTCCATTTGATGCAACTACTCAGTATCAAAGCATTGCGGCTGAGGTAGAAAAAAATATCTGTGCGGTCATGGCTGCTGGACGCTATATTATGGGGCCTCAAGTCAAAGAATTTGAAACCCAATTTGCCCAGTACTTAGATGTAGAAAACGTCATCTCTTGTAACTCAGGAACAGATGCGCTACACCTAGCCTTAAGAGCTTTAAAAATCGGCCCTGGAGATGAGGTAATTACCACACCTTTTACATTTATTGCCACAACAGAAGCCATTGGCATAGTCGGAGCCACACCTGTTTTTGTCGATGTCGACTTAACTACTTATAATATCGACCCTGAGTTAATTGAAGCCAAAATCACAGAGCGGACAAAAGCCATTTTGCCAGTGCATTTATATGGGCGTCCTTGCAATATGACGGCAATTATGGAAATTGCTCACAAGCATAACCTGAAAGTCATTGAAGATTGCGCTCAAGCCACCGGAGCAACTTGGGAAGGTATAAAAGTCGGCACAATTGGGGACGTTGGTTGTTTTAGCTTCTTTCCCACCAAGAATTTGGGTTGCTTTGGCGATGGTGGGGCGATAGCTACCGCCGACTCAGAAATTGCAGAGCGAGTTGAATATTTACGTCGGCATGGTGGCAAAGTTAAGTACCATCATGAAGAATTGGGACTAAATAGTCGCTTAGATACTTTACAAGCAGCTGTTCTATTAGTCAAGCTACCATATTTAGACCAGTGGAATGCTGCTAGAGGTGCGATCGCAGATTACTACATTAGCCAACTCAGCCAAATCAAAGACATCGTTTTACCGACAGTCGCCCAAGAGGGTAAGTCAGCTTGGAATCAGTTTACCATCAGAGTTGTGAATGGACAACGCGATCGAGTCCAGAAAACTCTCAAAGAGCAAGGTGTAGGCACAATGGTGTACTATCCCATCCCATTACACTTGCAACGAGTACACGCTAATTTAGGTTATTTTCTTGGCTCCTTACCAATTAGTGAACAATTGAGCCACGAAGTTTTATCATTACCGATGTTCCCAGAACTCTCCACATCAGCACAAAAAATAGTTACTGAATCTGTGAGTCAAGCATTCTTTGCACTAATATAATATCGGAATTTTTCATGAACTCTGAATCATCTCCTTCCCGGATACAATTAATATCCTACCTAGCTTTGTTTGCCAGTGTTGGCTTTGGCATCGTCGGACAATTGCTGATGAAACATACTATGAGTAATAAAGCCGAGGCATTCTTTACCTGGTCTTTTATTCAGCAATTAGTCATAGCTTTAACTATTTATAGTTTAGGAATAGTTAATTGGATATTCGCGCTCAAAACAGTCAAATTAAGTATCGCTTATCCATTGACTAGCCTAAATTATGTTGGCATTCTTTTCGGCTCTTATTACTTTTTTGACGAAAAAATCACTCTAGCTCGTGTATCTGGAGTAGTTCTCATTTTCATTGGAGTACTACTAGTAGCTGTCCCCCTAAGAGAGCGCAGAAAGATTCCAGAAAGAGCAAACTAAAACTATCGTCATTGGCAGTTCAGGTATTTACAAATGAATATAACTCCTTGGTTAATTTTAATGGTGGTAGTTGTACTCGGCACAGCCGGGCAACTATCACTAAAATATGCCTTTCAAGGCTCTAATTCTGCTGGCTTAGCAAGCAATTCGCTAAGTAGTTTGTTATTCTCTATTTACTTTTGGATTTGGTTTATCTCTTACGTAGTTGTCACTATCTTGTGGCTGATAGTCTTGCGGACAATTCCTTTGAGTCAAGCATTTCCTGCACTGGGTTTAAATTTTGTACTCGTACCCTTAGCATCTTTTTATTTTCTCAAAGAGAAAGTTGCATTGAGCCAGTGGTTAGGCATTGCAATTATCGTCACTGGCGTAATTTTGGTCGTCCAAAATAACTGAATGTGTAAACAATTTAACTCAATTTTTAATAAGAGAGCGTCAGAAAATGAATCTACCTCGCAAAATTTTAGTTACCGGAGTTGCCGGCTTCCTGGGTTCGCATCTTTTAGATAAACTCCTAGCATCTGGCCACGAAGTCATAGGTATTGATAACCTCTCAATGGGGAAGCTAGAAAATATTTCTCATAACTTTAGCCACAAAGCATTTCAATTTTTACAAAAAGATATTACTGAAAAAAGTACCTTTGAAAATTTAGCAACTGATATTGATTGCATTGTTCACCTTGCTGCTTTCAAAATTCCACGTTATGGCAAAGCAATTGATACTCTCAAAATTAATTATCAAGGTACAGAAAATGTTTTAGAATTAGCGCGCCAATTAAATTGTAAATGCGTACTTGCCTCTACTTCCGATGTCTACGGCCGCAATCCCAAAATCCCTTTCAACGAAGACGATGATTCAGTTATTGGCTCATCAAAAGTAGCTCGGTGGAGCTATGCTGTATCTAAATTATTTGACGAGCATTTAGCTTTTGCCTACCAAGATAGTTATGGCATCCCAGTAGTACTGCTGCGGTTTTTTGGTTCCTATGGGCCAAGACATCATTTATCTTGGTGGGGTGGGCCGCAATCTGTATTTATCGAGCAAGTGTTGAATGATGGCGAAATCACTATTCATGGTGATGGAATGCAAACCCGGAGTTTTACATTTGTCAGCGATACAGTTGCAGGTATTTACGCCGCAACAATCAAGCCTGAAGCTAACGGGGAAATTTTCAATATTGGTAGCAACCACGAAATTACCATCCTCGATCTCGCGAAAACGATCAAGAAATTGAGTAATACACCCGGAGAACTTCAACTGAAGTTTATTCCCTACGAATCATTCACAGGTCGTAAATACGAAGACGTGAGACGACGTGTTCCTGATAGCACCCGTTGCGAACAAATTCTTGGCGTTAAAGCTGAGGTGGGATTAGAAGAAGGTTTATCTCGTACTATTGCTTGGCAACGTAGTCTTGGTCTCTATAAATATTAAAAATTGTTTGAAAGCATCACCAGACAAAACAGGATATGCTAGCTTAATTCTTAGCATATCCTAATTAATAAACTACTTTTTTCAATCAATTTTAAGATATATGAATATTGGTGTCATCGGTGGTGGGATGATGGGCTTAGCATTAGCTTATCGTCTTTCTCAGCAAGGTCATAAAATAACCGTTTTTGAAAGTAATAAGCAACTGGGTGGACTCACCACTCATCATGATTACGGCCCCTTTGTTTGGGATCGTTTTTATCACGTCATTCTCCCTTCCGATACTTACCTAATTAACTTTATCAAGGAGATTGGATTAGGCGAGCAATTACGTTGGCGTTCAACGCTGACAGGATGCTACATCGATGAAAAATTATATTCTATTAGCAATAGTGTAGAATTTCTGCGCTTTCCACCCCTAACTTTCATTGGCAAGCTGAGGTTAGCCATTACTCTTTTGTATGGTTCCAAGATCAAAAACTGGCGCAGACTAGAGACAATTCCTGTTGAAGATTGGCTTTTAAAACTTTCAGGGAAGAATACATATGAAAAACTTTGGAAACCTTTATTGTTAGCCAAGGTGGGGGAAAATTATAAGCGCGTCTCTGCTGTTTTTATTTGGTCATATATTAAACGTCTCTTTTCCGCTCGTGATTCCTCTTTGCATAAAGAACAACTTGGTTATGTCGCAGGCGGGTACAAAAGTGTTTTTGATCAATTAGATAAATTAATTAGCGCTAGTGGCAGTCAGATTCGCACTGGAGCAAAAGTTGAATATATTGCGCCTTGTTTGCAAGGTGGGGTATGGGTTGAACACAATGGCGAAAAAGAGCATTTTGACAAAGTAATTTTTACTGGCCCGGTTAACATTCTGCAACAAGTTGCTGCTCCTGAATTAGTGAACATTTCTGCCACAGATGGAGTAGAGTATTTGGGTGTTATTTGTATGGCACTAATTACTCGCAAAGCATTAGTTCCCTATTACATAGTAAATCTTGCTGATCAACGTATTCCCTTTACGGGAGTACTGGGTATGAGTAACTTAGTTTCCTTGCAAGAGACAGCAGGATTACATATCACCTACTTCCCTAAATATGTATCGGCCGATGATCCGCTTTTGCAACAATCAGATGATGAAGTGCGAAAGTTATTTTTTAGAGGATTACGTTTAATATTTCCAGAAATCACAACAGATGACATTGTAGCAGTACACATTAATCGTGCTGCCAAAATGCAACCACTACAAGTCTTAAACTACTCAAGCCTAGTTCCCAAAGTTGTTACAGAACACAATGACTTTTTTGTGTTGAACAACTCGCAGTTTGTGAATGACACACTGAATAATAATACAGTTGTCAAACATGTAGATAATTTTATTAATAAAAATTTGTTTTAAATTAACTAGATTTGAGAGTGAAAATCACTGTTAAGTAGGCAGGCACAATTTTTATATCAAAATAATTAACTCCACAAGTAGTTAAATTATATTTTTCACTTCATATCTGGAATCAGTATTATCCCACAAGTAGGTTTATAGAAATATAAACCGTTTATTGACCATTAGATCATCCATATAAAGGGATGAGTTTGATATTTGTACCACACTCACAACCGAATGAGTGTCATCCAATTAGTACAGGTTATACATATGCCATCTATATTTACAACTCAAACACCCAGTAATCCAAACGCTACCGATGGGGGCACTTCTTACGAACTAGGTTTGAAGTTTCGCACCAGCCAAGCCGGGCAAATCACAGCCATTCGTTATTGGAAAGCCAATAGTGAAACTGGCACTCACGTTGGTAAGATTTGGGCTGCTACAGGTGGCAGCCCTTTAGCAACTGTGACATTTACAGGTGAGACAGCTTCTGGTTGGCAACAGCAAGCTCTCAGTACTCCACTCAACATTCAAGCCAACACAACCTATATTGTTAGCGTTAACTGCAATAGTCATTTTGCTATTACTTACGATCAATTAGCGACCTCGATGGTTAACGGCACCCTCAGCACTGTCGTTGGCAACAATGGAGTGTTTGGTAGTGCTGGTAATTTCCCGACAAATTCCTACCGGGATAGCAACTATTTCCGTGACATAGCCTTCAGCGTCACCGCCACACCGACAATTACCAAATTCAGTGGCGATAATCAATCGGGTACGGTTGGAACTGCTTTAGCTAATCCGTTGGTTGTGCAAGTGAAAAACTCTGCTGGAAATCCCCAATCGGGAGTTACAGTTAACTTTGCTGTTACTGGCGGCGGTGGTTCAGTTTCACCTACCAGTGCAGTCACCAATGCTAGTGGTCAAGCAAGTACTACACTAACTTTAGGAGCTGCGCCTGGTGCCACGAGTCCGGTGACAAATACTGTGAGTGCATCAGCATCTGGATATGGCAGTGTGACCTTCACTGCAACTGCTAATCCTCCAGCAGGGGTTACTACCCAGACAGTATTCACAACTCAAACACCGAGTAATCAAAACGCTACCGATGGTAGTACCTATGAATTAGGCATGAAGTTCCGTAGTGCCAGTGCTGGTCAACTTGTCGGTATCCGTTACTGGAAAGCGGCGAGTGAAGGTGGTACTCATGTTGGTAATATCTGGGCAGCTACAGGTGGAACTCCTTTAACAACCGTGACGTTCACAAATGAAACAGCTTCTGGTTGGCAGCAGGCGACTCTTAGTAGCCCACTCAACATTCAAGCCAACACAACTTACGTTGTGAGCGTCAACTGCAATAGCCATTTTGCCATGACTGCCGGTGGACTATCTAGTTCTACGGTAAATGAAGATCTCAGCACAGTAGCTGATGGTAGTAATTGTTTATACGGTGGTATCCATGATTTCCCTACCAGTTCTTACCAAAATAGCAACTATTTCCGCGATGTTTTATTTGTGGTTGGTAGTGGCATTACCAAAGTGAGTGGTGATAATCAAACGGGTACGTCGGGGACTACTTTATCTAATCCATTGGTTGTGAGAGTCAGAGGTTCTGGTGGCAGTCCCCAGTCGGGAGTCACGGTCAACTTTGCTGTCACTAATGGCAGTGGTACAGTTTCACCTACTAGTGCTGTGACAAATGCTAGTGGTCAAGCAAGTACTACGCTGACTATCGGCTCTATACCTGCTGGGCCAAGTAGTACTATAGTTGTGACTGCAACTGCTCCTGGTATAGGTAACACGAGTTTCTCAATTACCGCATTACCGCCAGCGGGAAGTGAAAATCCAATTGTTTTAGAAAATAGCAAAACTGGTAGTTCCAACTGGAGAATTGACTACTTTAATCAAGCTGGAACTGAGATTGCTGGCTACGCTACAGCTACTAGTGTCAACAAGGGTAGTACTTTGGGTTTGAAAGTGTCCCTTGCTCAACCAGGGCCCTACAAAATTGATGTTTACCGTTTAGGTTATTACGGCGGTGCTGGCGGACGGTTGATGGTGAGCAGTGGCACATTGAATGGAATTACGCAACCGGCTTTGATACTCACACAAGGTGGTAATATACAACTCTACGAGGGCTATAACTGGTCTGTTTCTTACAATCTAGCGGTGGGTAACGACTGGACTAGTGGATTATATATTGCCAAATTGACAGATCAAACAAGTGGCAAAGAGTCGCAAATATGGTTTGTGGTACGTAATGACAGTAGCACTGCGGATATCTTATTTCAAAGCAGCTTTAATACTTTCCTTGCTTACAATAACGGTGGGATGGCTGTTTTGGGTAGCAGCTTGTATGGATACAACAGTGTCGGTGGTCAAAAAGCTCTCAAGGTTTCCTATGACCGGCCCTTTTCACAAACCACTGTTAGATCTAGCGATTTTGATCGGATGCTGCGTTGGGAATACAACATGGCCCGTTGGCTAGAATCTCAAGGCTATGATGTCACCTACGTGACAAATGTAGATGTCCACTCTAATTCAGGACTGCTTGGTCAGCACGAAGTCTTTCTATCAGTTGGGCATGATGAGTACTGGTCAATGGAAGAGCGCAATCATGTTGAGCAAGCCCGCGATGCTGGCTCACCAACAAATTTAGGATTCTTCTGTGCCAATTCAGCCTACTGGCGAGTGCGGTTCGAGAACTCAGGTGCTGGTCAAGCGAATCGAGTCATGGCGTGTTACAAGGGTGAATGGGCGCAAGATCCTGTAGCCCCAACTAATAAATTCCGCAGCCCAGAGAATAATAAGCCAGAAAATGCGCTGTTGGGAATTATGTACACAGGCGATCGCACTGTGGTATACGGTGGGTATGACTTTGTTGTCAGCAATAGCAGTGATCCTTACTATGCCAACACTGGTCTAAATAACGGTGACAAACTAACTCTCTTAGTAGGGTTTGAATGGGATGGAATTGTGAATAATGGTTTTACTCCGCCTGGGTTAGTTACACTTGGGGCATCAACAGTTAACCCGGAAACTACTGATGGAGATGTGGCTGGGCAAACTAATTACCAAATATCAAATGCAGTTAAATATACTGCTCCTAGTGGCGCAAAGGTCTTTTCCACAGGCTCAATTCAATGGGTTTGGGGACTGGATAGTGACGGTGTACAAACTCCCCGCGAAGATCTTCGCGCCAAGCAAATCGCCGTCAACGTTCTAGCAGATATGGGTGCTAAACCGCAAACTCCAGGTGCCGGGATCATTGTGCCTACGTAAAAGGGATGGGGAATGGGGAATAAAAGAATTTTTACTAATACCCAGTCCCCGATATCAAGTAATTTTTGTACTCAGTAGCTAACTCATCAGGTGGAAGTAGAAGTTATGAATTTACGAATTAGACGCCGAAGGTTTGGTCAAATAGTGCTTGCCAGCGCGGCAACAACAGCACTAAGCAACTTTGCGGGTAAAGCGATCGCTCAAAATCCATCATCGGTTATTTATGGATTTAGTGTAGCCAATGCTGCTGACAACCTAGTAACTAGCACTGTTAATAGTCTTGTGAGAATTAACACTGTTGATAGTCTGGTCAAAAATGTAGACGTTCTTAACTTAGCTAAGTCTACGCCAGAAATAACGGTTACGGCTTTAGATACCTTGAGTGGAAAAGTAGTTTCAACTGTAAAATTACTTTCTACAGTTGTAGAAAATGTACGTTTAAATTTAACTAAAGAAACTGCTACTAAAGCAGTTTATACTAATCCTGTTGAGCGCTTGACAGGTGTAACTACTTTATCAAATGGTAGTTTTGTTGCTGCTTCTGTATTAAGTTCCAGCAGTGGTGATTTCACTCGCTTGAGTGTCATTGATCCTAAATCTTCGCGCCTCCAAAAAGGTCTACGAGTATCGGGATTTGAGTCGGTAAATAGTACAATTGAAAGTCTGCTAGCTATCAAAGGCGATAACTTGATCAGTATAGTTAGTTTGAATGCAGGCACACCACCTTTTGTTACAGCTGGGATTGATATTCAAACAGGCAGAATAGTTAATGGGGCTAAATTCGCTCTGCCGGAACTTTCAGACACTAAACGTTATAGCAACCTAACTCAAACACCAGACGGTAAAATTTACGCGACTAGTCTTGATCATGAAGGTGTGACAACTTTGGTTGAGTTTGACTTAGATGATTTAGCACTAGTTACTGGTAGAGGTAAAATTAAACAGGTGGCACAATTGAATTTTCAAAAAGCTACTTTAGGAAATGACTTGTTGAGTTTAGCATGTTCTCCCTCTGGTCAAGTATTTGCGATCGCTAATATTCAAAGCCAAAAACTTGGTAATTCTTTATACAACATAGATCTCAAATCTGGGGAATTGCAACTAGTTAGACAAGTGCCGTTTGCTAAGATTGCTTTTGGACGTTAGTTGGTTGTTTTGATAAAAATCAGAAAACTCAGATTCCCGACTTGTAGAGAAGTTGGGAATCTTATTTATTTAAGATTTCAAGTTAGTAGATATATCTTATTTAGGATGTTAGAGAAAATGAATTTATCAGTTTGGCAACAAAAACCATTAGAGAGAAGACAATCAGTAAGCATTATTGTTCCATGCTTTAATGAATCTGAAGGAATTGAATCTTTGAAAAAGAGATTGTTGCCAGTTGTGGCAGAGTTGCGATCAAAAAGGACAGTAGAAGTTATTTGTGTTGACGATGGTAGTAGTGACGACACATTTTTTAAGTTGCAACAACATCTAGGCGAATATGCTCAAATAGTCAGTCATCCACAAAATCAAGGACTTTCAGCAGCCATTAGAACTGGAGTTGTATACTCAACAGGTAATATTATTTGCACTATAGATAGTGACTGTACTTATGATCCTGCGGATTTGATTGGTTTGATGAACTTGATGCATGAAGATATCGATATTGCCACAGCATCTCCTTATCATCCCAAAGGTAAAGTCAAAAATGTTCCTGGCTGGCGTTTATTTCTCAGCAAAGGTTTGTCCGGGCTTTATAGATTAGTTTTGCCCCAAAAGCTATACACATACACTAGTATGTTCCGTGCTTATCGTCGGGAAGTTTTAGAATGTATACCTATCACTCACCCAGGATTTCTTGGTTTAGTAGAAATTGTGGCAGAAGCAATGTTACAGGGATATAGAGTGGTAGAATATCCTGCTGAATTGAGTCGTCGGCAGTTTGGGCAATCAAAACTCCGTGTAGCAAAAGTTATTTGGAGCCACTTAAAGTACATTTATCAATTAATTGTTCGCCAAGCTTTTCAACCCAAAAAAGTAGTACGTTTACAACACAAATATTATAGTAAAAATAACGTATGAAAATCGTTACTATCTTAGGAGCTAGACCGCAATTTATTAAAGCATCTGTTGTCAGTTATGCGTTGGTAAATGCGGGAATTGAGGAAATTATTATCCATACAGGACAGCATTTTGACTCATTAATGTCTGATATTTTTTTCCAAGATCTAGACTTACCTCAGCCCCATTATCACCTAAACATTCATAGCTTGAATCATGGAGCGATGACAGGTCGCATGATGGAGCAAATAGAGTCTTTATTGCTGCAACAAGAACTTCCTGATTGGATATGTGTTTATGGAGATACTAACTCTACCTTGGCAGGTGCTTTAGTTGCTGCTAAACTGCATATTCCCCTAGCTCATATTGAAGCAGGATTGCGAAGTTTTAATCGACAAATGCCAGAAGAAGTTAATCGAGTGGTTACAGATCATCTGGCACAGCTTCTCTTTGCACCAACGCCATTGGCTGTGGAATGTTTGCAAAAAGAAGGGATTTTTTCTGGGGTGCATTTGGTTGGAGATGTGATGATGGATGCGATTATCACCTATCAAGTGAAAGCGCAACAAACTTCTAATATTTTAGCAAAATATCAATTGCATCCAGAAGAATTTTACTTAGCAACAATTCATAGACCAAGTAATACTGACAATCAACATCGCCTGAGCGCAATTTTAGAAAGCTTTAATAAATTAGATTATCCTGTTGTTTTCCCAATTCATCCCCGGACAGCTGCTCAAATCCGCACGACGGGTTTAAATCACTATCTAGAACAGCAATCGATTATCGCTATTCCACCTGTTAGTTACTTAGATATGCTGATGCTAGAAAGCGCCTGTAAAGCTGTAGTGACAGATTCTGGAGGGATTCAAAAGGAAGCTTATATTTTGGGGCGTCCATGCTTTACAATGCGTGACGAAACAGAATGGAAAGAAACAGTAGATGTGGGTTGGAATCATCTAGTCCAACCTGAGACTTTAAATGATGCGATCGCTAACTTCACCATACCAAAAGAAGCTCCAAAACTATATGGTAGCGGTGATGCTGCTGATCAAATAGCCAAATTACTGCTTGCTTGATTTGAAAATTATTTGTGGCGCTCGCAGTAAATTTTTGATCAAAGGAATAGCTTTTAGAGGACAATATCAACAGTATCAATTCCCATTTAATTATGTCATTGAACTTTTGGGAGAATCATCATACTCTACCAAACCGTAAGTATTGGGTCACATGGTTTGTGGCACTAATAATTATATTTTTAGCGCATTTAAGTACACTCACAATTTCCTCTCTGGCTTGGATTGATGAAGTTCAAACCATAGAATTTGGTAGGCGCACTCTTGAACCATATAGCGATTGGTCGCTTAACTGGTCGGTACAGTTAGATAGACCAATTGTTTTACTTTCTTATCTAGGAGCAACATTACAAGAACTAGCTTTTAGAGCCAGTAATCTCTCAATGATTGGGCCTAGACTCGCTTCACTTATAGGAGCAATGATTGCAGCCACAATATTTTTAGGATATTTACTATCTCGCAAAACTCCTAAACAATTGGCATGGCTATTAGCTTTAATATTTGTGCTTGAGCCGATGTTTGTACACAGTTATCGTGGTGTTCGCGTTGACTGTTGGGCACTTGCTTTATGTTTTAGTTCTTGCTCACTATTAAGACTAGCAATAGACAAAACTCAAAAAGCTCAAACATCTACTTGGCTAGTTGCTTTAGCAGGTAGTTTCGCTATTACAGGTATTATTGTTTGGCCATCGGCTATTTTACTATATCCATTAATTGGAGTGGAATTTATTGAACTCATTTTGAAAGTACAAGCATTGGATAAAAGTGGAAAACTAGCTGTCAAACAAATTATTGCCTTTATATTAGGAGGAGTAATCACAGCAGGCTTATTAGTCATTCCTATTTGGCAACAATTGACTATGGCATTGAGTGATTTAAAATTAATTTCTAGTAGCGATAGAACATTAAGAGAACGCTACGATATTTTGTCAGAGATTAGTATAATATTTCATCATCTAGCTTCTACATATAATATCAGCCCATTAATACCCATAACTGCTGTAGTTGGTATTATTCATGCTCGTGATAAAAAGCTAGTTTTTGCTACACTATTAGTAGCTATATTTCTTTTGTCTACAAAAGTTTATGCATTTCGTGCTATTTATTTCTTACCGTATGTCTTATGCTTAGCCAGTAGCACTTATCAGTCTTTTAAGGAGACAGCTAAAACAAATTTTAACCGGGTCTTTTCTGGGCTTTTAATCCTACTACTAACTTGGTGTTTTGTTTTATCATTAATTGTTCGTCCTGCTACGGCTTTGATTCAAAAAGACCTCAGAAACCCCAACATATTATACCAATCGGGAACTTCATTAATTGGTGCAGGTTCTCAGAAGGTGTATATAAATCCTTTGGAGTTGTATTATGCAGGTAGGTCATTAGGTTGGAAAATGTTTTTTCCTTTCGATATCAACACTTTAGATTTGCAAAATCAACAAGATCATCAAGCTCTAAAACGTTTTTTTACTCACGTTGACTTTGCTATTATTACTCCAGCCAAAATTAAGCCTGAAATGATTGAGCGAATAGAAGGGGCTGGTTTGCGACAGCAAAAAAGTTTTACTCTTGGCCCCACAAATAATAGATATACAGGTCAGACGCCGAATACAATCAAGTCTCAGCCTTATGGCCCTTACACATTATATGGTCGCAACTGAAATACTGCATTGCAGGTTTTGATATGAGAGAATACAAATAAGTGTAAAACTCTACTTTTGCAAACCATAGTTTAATTTAGTACTTTTAATCTATCGAATTTAAAGGGGACTTACTGCGTGGCTGAAACAGTGATTCGAGTTGAAAACCTCAGCAAAAAATACGTCTTGAATCACCAAGAACAAGGTTTTAAATATAAAGCTTTGCGAGATGTGATTGTATATAATGCCAAGTCACTCAGCAAAAAAATTCTCAAACCTTATAGCAAACAAAAAAACGATGCCACCCGTGAAGAATTTTGGGCATTGAAAGATGTCTCATTTGAAATTAAACAGGGTGACAGGGTTGGGATTATTGGCCGTAATGGTGCTGGAAAATCGACTTTATTAAAAATTTTGAGTCGAATTACAGAACCCACAAAAGGGAGAATATCAATTCAAGGACGAGTAGCTAGTTTATTAGAAGTAGGTACAGGCTTTCACCCAGAACTCACCGGTAGAGAAAACATTTATCTCAACGGTGCCATTTTAGGGATGAGTAAAGAGGAGATTAAACGCAAATTTGATGAAATTGTTGAGTTCGCGGAAGTAGAAAGATTTCTAGATACACCTGTGAAACGTTATTCATCAGGGATGTATGTCAGGCTAGCATTTGCAGTTGCAGCCCATTTGGAACCAGAGATTTTAGTAGTAGATGAAGTGCTAGCTGTAGGAGATGCGGGATTTCAAAAAAAATGTCTCACGAAAATGAAAGAAGTCAGTGGTGCTGGCAGAACTGTGCTGTTTGTTAGCCACAATATGGCAGCAATTCGCTCATTATGCTCAACGGCAATTTTGTTGAACAAGGGTGAAATCCTAACTCAAGGTTCCACAGACCAATGCATCAACACTTATGAAGAACAGAATCTCCAAAGTATAGGGGCAGCATGGACAAGTGTGGCAAACGCGAATAAAGAAGGGTTAGTTATAACTCAAATAAATTCACAATTGCAAGGTCAGCAACCTAATTTGGTTCTCGAATTAGACATCATTTTGGAATCTAGAACTAAGCATAAACCCGCATTTTTAGCCGTGGATATCTTAGATGCTGCTGGTACAGCTATTATGCAAGCGCTACCACAAACTGAAGGATTTATAGAATGTACTTTATCCAAACATTTAGTTCATGTATCTATTCAATTACCACCACTGATTCCTGGGCAATATTTAGCTAGTTTATGGTTGGGTAGTCATAATACAGAAACTCTTGATGAGGTCAAAGAAGCAATATTTTTTGAAGTTTGTGATTCTCCAACACCCAATAGAACCTTTCCTCATCATATCAGCCATGGGTACATTGTACCCACATCAACTGTCTCATACAGTACATATTAAATTTTGATTAACTAAGAGGTAATAATGACGATCGCTAAACCAATGCCCAGCCTTAAAAGATCATTACAAAAAATGGTAGAGCTTTTAGGATACGAGATCAAAAAGATTAGTGATGAAGAAAAGCTTGCTCAGCTCTATGATAAATACAGTTATTACACAATGATCTCCAAGAGTACTTTTATTAACAATTTGGAGTTATCTCAAAGCTTTAATCATATCCCAGGCAACGTAGTAGAATGTGGTGTGTGGCGTGGTGGAATGATTGCGGCGATCGCAGAGTTACTCGGCAGTCATAGAAGCTACTACCTTTTTGATAGTTTTGAGGGACTTCCAGAAGCGAAAGAAATCGACGGCAAAGCTGCACAAGAGTGGCAACAAAACACCAAAGGTTCTAACTATCACGATAATTGCAAAGCAGAAATTGCTTTTGCCGAGAAAGCAATGCAACTGTCTGGCAGCAATAAACATCAAATGATTCCTGGATGGTTTTCAGAAACATTGCCAGAATATTCTCCCAAACTAACAGACATAGCCATATTGAGATTGGATGGAGATTGGTATGACTCCACAATGGATTGTTTAAGGTTTTTATATCCTCAAGTTAAACAAGGTGGGTTAATTATTATAGATGATTATTATGCTTGGGATGGTTGTTCTAAAGCAGTTCATGATTATTTATCAACTCATAGCCTGAGCGACAGAATTTTTCAGAAAGAAAATATTTGTTATATCGTCAAATCGTGATCAGTACAATCTAGTTTTTTCACAAATTCAGCATTGCATCACCCCATAAATCAATAATAATATGCAATTTTACACAGACGAAGGCTACAAATATATAGATGAAGGATCTTCTAGTTCTGCTCACGAAGTTGTGCCTTTAATTATGAAGCTAATACAGCCCAAGCGAGTTGTGGATGTGGGTTGTGGAATAGGTAATTGGTTATCTGTTTTTCAAGAGCATGGTGTTGAAGAAATTCTCGGTATTGATGGCGAACACGTCAACTTAGAAATGCTGAGGATCAAGCCCAAAAACTTTCTGGTTCATAATCTCATCAAACCACTTAATCTCAATCGAGATTTTGATCTAGTCGTTTCTTTGGAAGTTGCTGAACATTTACCTGAAGAGAGTGCTGAGCAATTTGTACAAACCTTGACTAGCCTTGGCCCAGTTATTTTATTTGCAGCAGCTATCCCTTACCAAACTGGATACCAACATATCAATTGCCAATGGCCTGATTACTGGATAAATCTTTTTAGCAATCATGAATACCTAGTAGTTGACTGTTTAAGAAAGAGATTTTGGGAAAATGAAAATGTGGAATGGTGGTACGCACAAAATTTATTTCTCTTTGTGCAAAAATCTGCTTTCAAAAGTTATCCTTTGATTCAGCATGAATATTTCAATGAAAATAAATTTCCTCTGCGAATAGTTCATCCAAAACTTTATTCACTTAAAGAGCAAGATTACCAGTACTTGCAGAAAGCTTTAGAAAGAAGAAAAGAATATTTAAACTTTTTTTCACCGTTGATTAAATTGCTGAGAAAAAAATAGATATTTAAATTAAGAAAGGGAACAGGCAATAGGAAACAGTGATCACTATGAATTTGTTTTTGAGTGTCATTATATGTACTCATAATCCTCGAAAAGATTACATTTTACGAGTACTGGCGTCTCTTGAATCTCAAACATTGCCTAATACAAATTGGGAGTTATTGCTCATTGATAATGCTAGTGAGCAATTACTCGCTTCAGAAATAGATCTGAGTTGGCATCCTCATGCACGCCATGTTCGAGAAGAACAACTAGGTTTAACACCTGCGAGACTGCGAGGAATTCAACAAGCGCAAACAGAAGTATTAGTGTTTGTTGATGATGATAATGTTTTAGAAGCTAGCTATCTGGAAACAGCCTTCAGAATTAGTAAAGATTTTCCATTGATTGGGGCCTGGGGTGGGCAAGTTATACCTGAATTTGAAGTACCACCTCCAGCATGGGCAAAACCTTATTTAGGAAATTTAGCAATTCGAGAGTTTGAGCGAGATCAATGGTCGAACTTGCTGCATCAACATGATACTACCCCTTGCGGAGCTGGGCTTTGTATTCGCAAAGTTGTGGGTCAAAAATATGCAGAAATGATTGGTAGCGATCGCAAACGCATAAATTTAGACCGCAGAGGTAAAATGCTCACATCCTGTGGCGACTCAGATTTAGCATTTACAGCTTGCGATATCGGTTTGGGTACGGGAATGTTTACATCCCTGAAATTGACTCATTTGATACCCAAAGCCCGTCTAGAAGAGAATTATCTTATGCGTTTAGTTGAGGGCTTAGCCTACTCACAGGTGATTTTGGCAGATTTTCGAGGTCAACTCTCACCTGAAACATCTTGGAAATCATCAAAGCTATATTCACTATATGTATTCCTACGGTTCGGCTTGAAAGCATATCGTTTTCATGAAGCAGGACAGAGGGGTAAAAAGCTCGCTTTTCAAGAAATCGCTAAATAAATTAATAATTTAACGTTAGAATCAACAGGTAGCTTTAATGGTCAGTACTAACAGGTTAATAGTTAGTTACTTGCATACTTTAAGTTTGCACAGAAACTCCTATGAAAAATATAAACATCAAAATAGTTGCTTTGCAAAGAGGGCCTAAATACTACTCTTTACTCAAAGAAAAGCTGACAAATCTGGGACTGAATCTAGAGATCATAGAGATTTCTGAAGATCTGTCTTTTGATACATGCAACTGCTCAGCGGCTAAATTTAATCTGCTTCGGGGATTATTAAAGAAGCAAAACAATGAGCTGACAGTTCTTGTTTCATCTACAACAGAATTATTTCCTGAAGAGCCAGATTATATTATTGGATTCTCTGGATATAGATCTTGGTCTGATTCCAATCGCTTTAAAATTATTCCATTTGTAAGTGAGCAAGCTCAAGTATCAGACTCTCTAAATCTCGAATGGCAAGAAAAACCAACGCTTTCTGTGGGTTTTTTAGGTAATACCTATGAAAATAGAAAATGTGTAAAAGTCGCCACACATTTACCGTCATTTATCAAGCAGCAGTTCTTGCAAGGCAGACATCTGAATTACATTTATCGTGGAACTTCCACATTTTCAGCAACTATCGGAATTATACCATGTTTTTTTCGCCTAGATGCTCTCAAACAACTTGAGATATCTAATTTAGATGGCGACATTATTCGATATGCCAAGCAACCAAAAGTAACTCAGCAAGAAATAAAAAATTATCAAGAACACATGCTGAGGAATACCTATATTTTATGTCCAAGAGCTATAGAAAATTATAGTTTTAGGTTTTACGAAACTTTGGCATATGGAAGAGTGCCAGTTTTAGTTGACACAGATGTAGTATTGCCCTCTAGTGTAGATTGGGATGAAATTTGTATTAAAGTTCCATATGACAAACTCGGTGATTTAGAAAATATAGTTAGAAAAGATTATGAAACTAGAACAAAACAAGATTTTATCGAACGTCAAAGGAAAGCTTTAAAAACAATGAAACAATTAGGTCAATTTCACTGGTTACAAGACATTGCAGAAGAAATTGCACAGGCAGCAATTTAGAAAAATGTCTAGCTACGTATAATGTTATTAAACTTTGTGCAACGCAGTAATGCTTAATCTAATTAAAAAAACTATTAAATCTATATATTTCCAATATGTACATTTGCTTGGGAAGCTACCGTTTAAATCAGAATTCTTAGGCCCACCTAAAGGTTTTTACATAACTACATGCGATTGGTTACTAGATTTTAGTGATAGCAGCAAAAAACTTCAGGCAAATCTAATTAACATATATCCCAAAAGTTCAATACACAGAAATCCTCCAAAAACTATAGAGAGTGAAATCCATTGGAAGTTTGAGATAGAGTATAGTCACGAATATCCAGAAACATTTATTACTTTAATACCTGAAGGTCGTGTGTGGGGTCATAACGGCACGATCATTACTCCTGATGATAAATTTTTGGCTGATTTATCAGTTGAGATTGCCACAAATGTTAGTGATCATTCGATACTTAAGCAATGGAAATTACCCAGTATAGAGTATATAGATGGAACAGTTGCTGTTTTGTCTGCGGCTGGGGGAAACGCATATTTTCATTGGATGTTTGACGTTTTACCACGTCTTCATTTGCTGAATCAAAGCGGTATTGATATAGATTTTATAGATAAATTTTTAGTTAATAGCTTACGCTATAAATTTCAAAAAGAGACACTCAAAATTTTAGGAATTCCTGAAAATAAAATTTTAGAAAGTTGTAAATATCCTCACATCAAAGCCAAACGCTTGGTTGTACCATCCTTGCCGGGATATACTGGTAATATACCTCAATGGGCTTGTGATTTTTTAAAAAAAGAATTATTAGTTAATGATGCAATCGAAAAGACAGAAAAAATATATATAAGTCGGGGAAAAGCATCACATCGCCGGGTAATCAATGAAATCGAATTGATTGATTGTTTGCAAGATTTAGATTTTAAAATATTAAATCTTGAAGACTTGTCAATAACTGAACAGGCTTCGTTATTTTCATCTGCAGCGATGATTGTAGCGCCTCATGGCGCTGGCTTATCTAATCTGATATTTTGTACCGTCGGCACGAAAATTCTGGAATTATTTTCACCCAATTATGTAAATGTTTGTTTTTGGGCGATCGCTAACAACATGAAACTTGATTACTATTATTTTATTGGAGAAGGTAAAAGACCGGAAAAATATCAAGATCCTCATCTCATGGGTGAAGACATCTTAATTGATGTCAAGTCCTTAGCAAATTTAATCAAAAACTGGAATTAGTTAACAAACATATAAAAAAATGACTCCTGAAGTCGATCAATCAAAGCATTGCTTTGATAAAAATTTACCAATTATTTCTATTGTAACGATTACCTATAATCGGTTTGAAGATTTACAAACAACATTTTCTAGCGTCACATCCCAAACATATAAAAATATAGAATACATCGTGATCGATGGAGGCTCACAAGATGGTACAGTAGGTTTCTTACGTGAGAATCACCAGAGTATATCCTATTGGGTAAGTGAAAAAGACGCTGGAATTTATGATGCAATGAACAAAGGAGCCTTAGCAGCTACTGGAGATTGGATCATATTTATGAATTCTGGTGATCAATTTTTTGCAGTAGATACTCTTGCTCAAGTTGCCAAATATCTTGATAACTCAGTCGATGTTGTCTATGGAGGGTTTGAGTCCATTCTCGTTAACAAATATCAAACGCAAATTATCAAAAAACAGCCCCGCAACCTGGCTGAAATTTGGTGTGAAATTCTTACTTGTCATCAGAGTATTTTTGTCAAACGAAAATTACAACAACAGTACTCATTTGACACATCGCTGACTTGGTGTGCAGACCATGATATTTTAGTGAGACTCTATGCAGATGGTTATAAATTTCAGGAAATTCCTTTAATTATTGCCAAATTTGATGCTTCGGGTGGTGATAATCGAGATTTGCTCTCTTATACAAAAGAACGCTGGCGAATCAGTAGGCGTCTTGCTAGTCCTTTAAAAAGACATAAATATTTTTTGAGAGAATATTATGGATTCTTTATCCATCAAAATATTACCCGGAAAATCAAAAACCTCTTGCCGTCAAAATGGGTAAAAGCTATACAAAAATATCGCAGTATTGATTAAATACTTTTGTCAAATATGGTACAAAACTCAGCTATTGGAGTCTATTTTTCTGCTAATGATGTAGTTTATGAATGGGCGATCGCATTTCTCAACAGCTTCAGAACCTATAACCCAGATTTACGGCTGATTTTGATCCCATTTAATGATCAGTGCGATCGTCTACTGCAATTAAGCGATATCTATAATTTTGAAGTATTTAATGATACTAGTTTATCTTTCTCGCGCTTAGAAGCCATAGGTCAAGCATTTGAATTAGGTTATACTCCCACTGGCCCCTACTGGTTTAGACGCTACGCATCATTTTGGGGAGTATTAGATTACTTTATTTACTTAGATGCTAGGCAACTTATATTAGCTGATCTTAAACCTATCCTTGAAGCTATCGAAACGCTGAAATTTGACTTTTTATATTACGACTGCGCCATTGACCAAGTTTATGAACAAGGAACATTTCGTCAAAACTTAATTAGAAAAGGTCGGGGTCGGGGGTTCAATTCTGGTCGGTGGGCTGCGCGTAAAGGACTATTTTCTCTAGAAGAATTTGAACAATTAGCAGAGAGTGCCCTAAAAATTCGGAATCAACTAAATCCTCGGAATACAGACCAAGCCTTCATCAATTACTGCTGTGATCTGAAGCCGATACATTATGGACATATTGCAGACGTACTTGGCGGTATCTGTCAAAATGGTTGGGCAAAACAACCAGGAAAAATTTATCAAAAAGATGAAAAATATTATTTATGGGACTATGGCGGCTCAGATCATAAAAAAAGATTGATTCTTTTGCACTGGGCAGGCATATCATTTAACTCAATTATGCCTGAACGTTCACTATTCAAAAAGTATAGACTTTTGAAATCATCTTGGTTATCCAGTGCTTTTTATGACTGGAAAAATAACTTATTGCGTCCTATTAACTTTTTAAAAGAAACTGTTCGCAGAAATCGCTTAGTTAATACCTTTTATCATAAAATCAAGAATAAATTTTAAGTAAACAAACCGCCGAGACATATAGAAAGAAAACAAACTAAATTCTCTTATAACTCTCTGCGTCTGGAGCGTCTCTGCGTGAAAATAAAACTCTTATTTTCAAATATTCATTCATAAAGCCTAATTAAAAAATAACTAAATCTGATGAAATATTTAACAATATTAGATGACTTAGAATATCGAGGTTCTCAAAGAGTTGCTCAAAACTATTCTATAGGTATGAAAAACCTGGGACATGAAGTACAGGTTTTAACTATTAGTGGACTTGGTAGTAGAACAAAATTTTTAGACAACGAAGGAATTAAGTATTCCTGTTTACAGCTTGACCAAGATGCTTGGAACAATATCTTGAATTGGACACCTGATATTGTACACATTCATCGACCAGGCATGTATGATGAAAAAATTAATCAAATCATCATCAAGTTAAAAGATAATATAAATCCCCTAATATTTGAAACCAATATTTTTTCCCGTGTAGATTATCAAATTCCCCCAGGATATATAGACTTACATTTACATCTCACAGAATGGTGTTTATGGAAATGGCAACAATGGGCAAAAGTTCTGAAATACAAACCTTTGGCAACGGTTTTGCCTAATTCTATAGTTACAGATAATTTTTATAGAAGCAAAGCAGAAAATATTCTTACTAAAAAACAAAAACTTGGCATTCCAGAAAATGATTTTGTCTTTGGCCGCATCGGTTCTAATTGCGAGGCTAAGTGGCATCCTGTTCTA
The DNA here is from genome assembly GCF_059505385.1 of Desmonostoc vinosum. NCBI lineage: Bacteria > Bacillati > Cyanobacteriota > Cyanophyceae > Nostocales > Nostocaceae > Desmonostoc > Desmonostoc vinosum. The sequence continues at coordinate 20,620 of NZ_JCACKM010000018.1, read as the reverse complement.
GTAGAATCTTTTGCCAAAGTAGCACAACAACGAAATAATATATCGTTAATATTAGTAGCCCCGCCTCCATCAGTTGCAGAGCAAGTTAAAAATTTACCTGCACATATTCGTAGTAAAGTATTTATTATTCCCTTAGTCGTTGATGACAATGAATTGCGTCTCCTCTATTCAACGATGGATGTGATGTTGCACGCTGCTCGCATAGGCGAAAGTTTTGGCATAGTTTTAGCAGAATCACTCTTATGTGAAACTCCTATAATTACATTAAGCTCTCCCAGTAAAGACAATAGTCAGGTCGAGGTTATAGAACATCAAAAAACAGGAATAGTAGTTAATAATGCCAATGCTTTTATGGAGGCAATGTTAGAACTAGCTGGTAATTATTCCCAAGTTACTAAAATGGGTCAAACTGGTCGTGGTCAGATTTTAAAGAAGTTTGATAATCAGAATATCTGCTTGCAGCTAAATTCTTTGTGCGATTTGTTATTAAATAATTCCAGCAAATCGTCTGAAGTCAAATCTCAACTTCTCAAAGAACATGGTTTTACTACAGAGGTAACTCAACAGCAAATTTTAGCTAAGCTCGATAGTTTTAACGGCAAAGTTACTTTCTATGACAAGCTCATGACTAAATTAATTCATCAGCCGGTACTGTATAAATTTTATGCTGTTAGTATCTTAGCTTTGAAACATATTTATTACTCAAAATTAGCCAAATAATATTAATTAACTAGCGAAATGCATATTACTGCATATATTCAACCTGAACGTACATATTTGCCTTGTACAGGTGTAGGTAGACACATTAATAACATGCTGCTTGGTCTATCTCAGCGTCAGGAATTTGATATTTCATTGCTGATTTCTCAACAGGATGTAGGCGCAGATCATAAACTTGATCCCCGCGCTCCTCTGCGTGATTTTCATCTTTGCACTTATCCTTATGGCAGACTGCTAACTGAACGCCTGTGGAAGTTTTCTGGCTTTCCGAAAATGGATAAATTTATCGGAGTGACAGATTGTGTGTATTCTCCTGTCGCCGAGTATGTGCCGATTAAAAAAAATATTCCCATAGTAATTACTATGCATGATATGCATACATTGGAACCAAATTTACCTTGGGCAAATAGTAAAAGTCACACTTGGCAAAGATGGAAAACAAAAATATGGATTTCTCAAGTATTTAATCGAGTAGATCATATTTGTACTGTTTCTCAGTATAGTAAACAAAGAATTATTGATTTGCTTAGTATCAAACCCGAAAAAATTACAGTTATTGGTAATGGGGTAGATGAGGGTTTTTTTAATATTGCTAATCTTGATCCAAAGTATTTGCAGCCTCCAATTTCAGATCCTTATGCGATTGTAATTGGCGGTTTGAGATATAAGAAAGGAGGCGAACATGTACTGAAAGTAGCTAAAGAATTAAAACTCCGCCATAGTTCCTTGAAAATTTTAGTTGTCGGTGCTAATGAGCCAAAATTGAGCGAGGCGGCTAGTACATTAGATAACGTTATTCTTCAAGGTTTAGTAGCTGAAGATGATTTGCCAAAATTCCTACGCATGGCATCATCTTTACTTTTTTTATCTTTATATGAAGGATTTGGTATCCCCATGTTAGAAGCAATGGCAGCTGGTGTACCTGCTGTTGTTGCCAATCGTGGTGCGCTGGCTGATGTTGGAGGTGCAGCGGCAATTGTTATGGAACCAGAAAATGTTGGGGCGATCGCCGATGTTTTGATTAATCTAGAGAAAGATGCAACTCTACGTAATCATTACATCCAACTAGGGCACCACCATGCCCAACAGTTTACGTGGGATTGCTGTGTTGATAGATTGGTTAATTTGCTGCGTAAATACTCGTGAAAACACTGAAAATTGTCTTTTGCTGGGCTGATATCTCCGGTTACATGGCTGCCTGCTGGCGAGCTTTATGTCAGATATCAGAGATTGATGTGTCTGTCCTTGCTTTTGCTGCCCGTACTGAAACGGCATTTTCTGATCAACTCATGCAGGGCATTCCTTGCAAGCTCTTGGATTTGCCACAAAGACAAGATGTTGAGTTGATCAAGCGTCTGGTGATAGCCGAATCACCAGATATTATAGTTATCCCCGGCTGGATGCACAAACCTTATCGGCAGTTGGCGTTTGCTGCCGAATTGCAGCACACTGCTGTGATTATGACAATGGATACCCCCTGGTGGGGTACTTGGAAGCAACTTTTGGCTCCTTGGTTTCTCCGTTCGTACTTGCAACGCATGGATCAAGTTGTGGTTGCTGGAGAACGCAGTTGGCAGTATGCTCTCCGCTTGGGAATAGAACCCGCAAAGATTACTCGTGGGGTTTATGGTATCGATTACGATGCTTGGGCACCGCTGTGGGAAAAAAGACTCCAACCCCAATGGCCGCGTTCTTTTTTGTTTGTCGGCCGTTATGTGCCTGTCAAGGCTATTGATGTGTTAGTGGCAGCTTACCAAATTTACCGCTCCCAAGTATCCCAACCGTGGAAATTGGTGTGCTGCGGACAAGGGCCCTTAGAATCTCAGTTACAGGAACAGCCAGGGATTGAGAATCGAGGGTTTTTACAGCCCACCGAAATGCAGTCTGTATGGGAATCAGCGGGGGCTTTCATCCTACCTAGTAGGTTTGATCCTTGGCCCTTGGCTTTAGTAGAAGCGGCGGCGGCTGGTTTGCCGATTATCTGTACAGATGCTTGTGGCTCAGCAGTTGAGGTGATTCGCCCTTGGTATAACGGTTTAATCGTACCCCAAGAAAATACGATCGCCCTAGCAAAGGCAATGTTAAGTTTACATCAGCAACATGCCAACTTATCATTATGGGGCAAGCGATCGCAAGAATTGGCCGCTCCCTACGCCGCTAATATTTGGGCAAGTCGTTGGCGGGAACTTATACATAGCGTACACCAGACAAAAGTAGTCAAGAGCAATACGACAAGCGATCGCTTGGCTAATAATTTTGGATAAAACGCTAACACATGTCTGTCAATTTTGTAGATCAACTTTTAAATCTGATCTTTAGTCCTTATGGCTTTTTAGCGATTGCCATTGGTCTGGTATTGTTGCAACAAGCTCAACGCTCACGACGTTTGGCTTGGCTGATCTTCTCGTTTTGCTGTTACGCAGCTTCCCTGGGAAAGTACCAAGACCAATGGATACTAGAGCCACCGGCCCTAGTTGTTCCTTTACAACAGATCCGCGATGCTGGTCGCCCTTTAACTATCATCCTACTAGCTTTGCTGATTTTGTTAGGCATACAGACGGCAAATGGATGGCGTCGCATACTCCTACCACAGCCAACTAAATATTTGATAGCGGTTCAGATTGTAATTTTTTTTAAGACCTTATTTTTTGCGGATGCCAACTTTGCTTTTTTGGGATTAATTACCTTTGGGGCATTGGCACTAATGCTCAAGTTAGGGCCTTCCCGTTGGCTGCAAGATGAGCGAAACTTTCACCTTGGGGTTTGGGCCCTGGCGATGACTGGTGTGATTTTTGCGATCGCCTGCTCTTATCAGGGAGTTTTTAATCTTAATGCCATGAAAGTTGCTCAAGGAAGATTTTTAGGAACTACTGGTAGTTCGCAACATGCCGCTGTTTTGTTGGCTGGGACAATCCCTTGCTTAATTTTCTGCGTGGAAAGATATCAAAAATGGGATTGGAAAAAGATTTTTTGGATAGCTAGTTTGTTGATTGTTGGTTACTTTTTATTCATCACTAATTCCCGCACTGGCGCAATTATGGGTATAACTGCGGTTTTATCTTTTTATCGCCAAAGATCAGGTAAATTAATCCGTCTTGGTTTATTTATTGCTTTGTTATATTTTATCGTCTCTTCATTTACAAGTCCGGATGTAGTAACTAGCGAGACCGCAGAACCCAACAGATATCTTTCTAATCAAAACACCCGTGAGGGTGCCTGGTCAGGTATGTGGGCCATGTTCGTGAGTAATCCTCTGTTCGGCGCACCTCCCCAGGGAGACCGTTTGCTTTATGGTGAAAGTACCTGGTTAGCTGCGGGAGCAACACTAGGATTAATCGGTTTTATTCCGACACTTCTGTTGGGATTTGGATGTTTGAAAATGATTTTGCAGCTGCATAGTTTAAGTATTAAAAAACCTGCTTATTTTATCCATAGTAGTGTAGCGATCGCTGGTTTATCCTGCTTATTATCAGGAAGTTTTACAGAAGCAATTTTCTTAGGAAATCTGAGTTTTCCTGTAATTGCATTACTCCTATATTTATCATTAGGAAAATATTTACTTGATGTTGACCATATGCAAAATGAATATATGTCATGGCAGGCAAAAGCAAATCAATCTTTTTAAAGCTTTTAATCCACAATTAGGCGTAAATAACAATAAAAACTTTTAATTATGAAAATTCTCCATGTAATTCCATCTGTACCTAAAGTACGGGGTGGTACAAGTCAGGCTGTTTTAGATATGGTCAAGGCATTAAGAACCGAGAATATCGATGCCGAAATTGCTACGACTAACGACAATGGAGATAGCTTATTAGATGTGCCTTTACAACAGCTCATTGAGTATGAGCAAGTTCCAGTTTGGTTTTTCCAACGCTTTTCACCAAATGTCAAAGCCGTCAGAGAATACGCTTTTTCGGGGCAACTGACAAAATGGCTCTGGCAGAATATTTCTCGATATGATTTGGTACATGTTCACGCCCTCTTCTCCTACCCATCGACGATCGCCATGGCGATCGCCCGTTGGAAACAAATTCCTTACATCGTGACTCCACATGGTTTGTTATGCGAGTGGTCTTTGCAGCAAAGCACCCGTAAAAAGCAAAATTATCTCAAATTAATTGAGCGAACGAACCTCAACTCTAGTCAAGCTATTCACTTTACTGCTGAACAAGAACAAAAAGAAGTTTCTCGCCTGGGACTACGCACGCCTAATTTTATATTACCTTTGGGATTGTCTTGGCCAAATCAAGTTGTCAATGCTCGCGATCTTTTACGGCAACGCTTAAATATTCCTCAAGATGAACCAGTCATTTTATTCTTGTCTCGCTTACATCATAAAAAAGGCTTAGACTACCTCATCCCAGCTTTGAGCAAACTGACCCATCACCGTTTCAGTTTCATTTTGGCAGGTAGTGGAACTCCAGACTACGAAGCTGAAGTAGAATCTTTGCTCATCTCTACAGGAATGCGCGATCGCACCCACATTGTCGGATTTGTCGAAGGAGAAACCAAAGATACATTAATCCAAGGTTCAGACCTGTTTGTGCTGACTTCTCACTCCGAAAACTTTGCCGTCGCAGTCCTAGAAGCTTTGTCTGTAGGTCTGCCTGTGCTTGTGACTCCCGGTGTAGCCCTAGCTTCTGTTGTCAAACAACACCAACTAGGTTACGTTCCCAAATTAGATGTATTAGAAATTACTAATGCTTTGGATGAGTACTTAAAAAATCCTCAACAAGCTAAAGAAATGGGCGATCGCGCTAATCAATTCGTAACAAACAACTATAGTTGGGAAAATATATCTGCAAAATTAGTTTTAATATATCAATCTATTCTGGACAATCATCAACAAAAAATTTCCTAATTTATGCTAGATCAAGTTACCCCACTCATCCTGACCTACAACGAATCACCTAACATTGAGCGGACTCTCAAACAGCTGCTTTGGGCAAAGCAAATTATAGTAATTGATAGTTACAGTACCGATGAAACTTTAGAGATCTTAGCATCTTATCCTCAAGTTAAAGTTTGGCAACGAAAATTTGACACCCACGCCACACAATGGAATTATGGTTTAGAGCAAGTTAGTTCCGAGTGGGTGCTTTCTCTGGATGCAGACTACACAGTTTCAGATTTACTGATTGCCCAAATTAAAGAACTATCCCCAAATTCCGCAATAGATGGCTACTTTGCCCAATTCAAATATTGTGTTTTTGGTAAACCTCTGCGAGCTACAATACTTCCCCCACGGCAAGTTTTATTTAGGAAAAACAAATCCATTTATATTGATGATGGACACACCCAACTCTTAGAAGTAAAAGGTAAATCAGCAACTTTATCTGGTTATGTTTACCACGACGATCGCAAACCTCTAAACCGTTGGCTTTGGGCACAAGACCGTTACGCAATCATCGAAGTAAAAAAATTATTACACACTCCTCAAAGCGAGCTATGTTTGAGCGATCGCATCCGCAAACAAAAGATTTTCGCTCCTTTTATTGTTCTTATATATTGCCTAATTCTTAAAGGAGGTCTTCTTGATGGCTGGCATGGTTGGTACTATGCATTTCAACGTGTTTTAGCAGAAATTATCTTAGCAATTCGTCTCATTGAAGCAGAAAAATTAGAGCAAAAAGAATCATAGAAATTCAAAATTTCAGACATTTAAAACGAAAAATAGGACTTTTGTAAGAGGTCTAATGATTATCGAAACGCGTCACTCATGGCGCGTCTGTGCTTTTTTATAGTGCAAATTCTCACCGAAGTCGGAGTTAATTCATGTTTATCAAGAAAGGCAGAGGGCAGAAGGCAGGAGGCAGAAGGAATACTGTTTTCTGCACTCTGCCACGACCGGAGGGAGTAAGGGTTTAAGACCCCCACTGAAACGAAGTTCAGTGGCCCCAATTAAGGAGGGGTCTGAATCCCCTTCTTAATTGTCCCTTCTGCCCTCTGCCTCCTGCCTTCTGCCTTCTTCAATATCCAGATACATAACACATTTAAAATGATTAACCACATTTTGATGATCTCAAGAGGTTTAAACAATCATGGTCAACCAATTCCACAACATTTATTTGCTGCTATATGACATTTGCTATGAAAATTATGTCGGGTTAACTAAAAATCCCCGATGGCTTTTAATGCGAAACCTAGCAAGATTCAATGTAGGGCGAGCTTTGATAGAATTTTTGTCAAAGATTTCAACTAAGGTATCTGAGTTATCTGTAGTAAGTGAAAGCAACACTTTATTTCCAGATATTAACGTAGATAGCGTCGTTACCAGCCTGAAAAAAGAAGGTTTATATTTAGGTATTAATCTAACCGAAGAAATAGTCAAAGAAATTGTTTGGTTCGCTTATTCTCAACCATGTTATGGCTATCGCCAACCTAAATTAGGATTTTATTATCATCAAAAGCAATTAGCAGAAAGCTATTACAATCAGAAATTAGCTTTAGCTGGTTATTTTAATACAAGTTCGCTTTGCACAGCCATTAATAAATTACAAAATGACCCTAAATTACTAGCAATAGCTGCCAAGTATTTAGAGCATAAACCTGTGCATCAAGGAAATCTTCTCTGGTGGAGTTTTACAGGAGACATAACAGATAAAGAAAGAAGACAATCATTCCAAATGTTTCATTATGATATAGATGATTACCGATTTTTAAAGTTTTTCTTTTACTTAACAGATGTTGATGAATTTAATGGGCCTCATGTTTGTATTCGTGGTAGTCATAAGCACAAGAAGCTCTCGCATTTATTACTACCAAAGCGAGAAACAGATGCAGAAATTTTCAACTCTTATGGTCGTGACTCTTTAATATCGATTTGCGGTCAAGCAGGCTTTGGTTTCGCTGAAGATACTTTTTGTTTCCATAAAGGTACAACTCCAGTTAACAAAGACCGCCTAATGTTACAAGTAGAATTTGGCACAACTGACTATGGAATGCAGCACGATATCCGAAAAACATCTCTTTTACAATTGATGGGTCAACCAGACAGTATCTAATCCTAATGATGAGGGTAGTAAATAATTGATTAAATGGTATTTTAGGCAACTCAAGAAATATTGGATTTGGGCTTTAACAGCGTTGATTGTAACATTGCTGCTGATCATTCCAGTGCGTTTAGCGATCGCTTTTCACCAGGCTCCTCAACCCCAAGCTATTCTTACCCTTGGTGCATGGATAGATAGGGAAGAGTATACAGCGGAACTCGCTCGCTGGTACCCATCCCTAGAAATATGGGTTTCTTCTGGTTCGCCCCCTAGTATGGCATATGAGATTTTTCGAGCCGCCGGCATCCCAGACAGTCGTCTGCACCTCGACTACCGTGCTGTTGATACAGTCACAAATTTTACCACCCTCGTTTCAGATTTTAAACACAGAAACTTTCAGCATCTCTATTTAATTACTTCAGCTTCTCATATGCCCAGAGCCAAGGCGATCGCTACCCTCATTCTTGGTAGTCGGGGTATCGCTTTCACACCATTATCTGTGCAATCAGACAAACCCAAAGAACCAATCCTGCCCATTCTGCGTGATGTTGGTCGTTGTCTGCTTTGGATTCTCACAGGTCGTACAGGGGCCAGTCTTCACCCAGCAATCAATTTACTACAAATATGCGTTTAGACAGTTACACTCTTGGTACATATCATCCTGGTGCATCCTACTGGAAACAACTGCTGTGGTATTTCTTGGGATCACCTTTAGTAGAAAACCGTTGGCTTCCCACATCAGCTTTCAAAGTTTGGATACTCCGTTCCTTTGGGGCACAAATCGGTCAAAAAGTCCGCATCAAACCCGGGGTGCGCGTCAAGTTTCCTTGGCGATTAATCATTGGTGATTTTGTTTGGATAGGAGAAGACACCTGGATAGATAACCTAGCTCCTGTCACCATCGAAAGTCATGTTTGCCTATCTCAAGGCGTCTATCTCTGCACCGGCAATCATGACTGGAATCATCCCGATTTTAAATTAATGACTGCCCCTATCCACATTCAAGAAAGTAGTTGGATTGCAGCCAAGTGTGTAATTGGCCCTGGAGTGATTATTGGTCGTGGCGCAGTGCTAACTTTGGGTGGAGTAACTGGACGCTCTTTAGAGCCGATGATGATTTACGCTGGAAATCCAGCCCAAGCCGTTAAGAAACGTAAACTTTGATATTATGTTGCTTTTGTCTGATGAAATTCTTTTGTTTGACATCTCGATTTATAAAGTTTAACTGATGAAAGTTGTTAGGGTTGCGATCGCGGCTAGGGATCTGATTTCATGAATCTGAAAAATCAACATTTTTGGACAAAATCTGGTTTACTAAAGATCATGATACTTATTACCAGGGAGCAACAATCCCATAAATGATTTGAATATTTCGTTTCATGCCAAGATCAGTAGCAGTTACAAGATATTGTAGTAACTTATCAACATCCTTAATAGCTTTAGCAGTTAGCCGAACTTTCCCAGTCGGTGTTTGTGTCCAAGAAAATGCAGGTATGGGAAAGCCATGAGCAAAACTATGCCTGACTTGCAGAACATCGTTGAGCATCTGTCGAGTAGCTAGGGCGTTCATGCTTCTTTTTGACCAAACCCAATCATTGATGGGGTCATAGCCAGTATATTGAACCAAAAGGTTACGTGAATTATCTGAATTTGGCGTATTAAATTGTTTGAGCGATCGCTCTGCCGCATTTTTAGCAATAGAATGTACAGCATGAAACTGAGGATCTAAGGGGTTTGCAGTGACATCAAAAAAGTTGCGAACAAGTTCTTCAATATAAGCCTCCCATCCAGCGACAAACATCGCTAAAGCAGAATGGTAATAAACTTGAGTTTGACTGCTTAATATTGGGCGTAAGCGAGGATCTGTCGCAGTTTCACGTAGTATACGAGCCTTTTGAGCCGCAATGTCGTATTTTAATGCTGCTGGTGATGGCACGATGATGCTCTTAGAGACAATTCACAAATTCTTCAAGCGCATCTCGATATCTCTGTAATGGTTCTGGATTTAATTGCACCCGCTCCTCACCAATTTTTTTTGGTCCTGGTTTAAGCCTATGCAAAGGTGTGCCAGTTGTCGCTGCAACTACACATGCACTGTGATAATCGGGAATTTCAATGAAACTTTTGCTCGGTAAGTCTTTAGGATTAGCAAAAATATGACGATTTTTCTGATGTATATCATCCATCGTCTTTTTAATGATTTTGTTCACAGCTATAAATGCAGAGGCAGCTTTACCTTCATACATCGTTACTCGATTACTCACAAAGGTATGTAATTTTGGCACAGATACTCCTTCTTCTTTTGCACGTTTTGCAAAGCTAATTCTTGCATATGGTGCAGTATTAGGATCAGTTATGCCATATAAAAGTGCAACTACATTCTCAATCGCACGACGCGAACTATCATCCGCAGTGAATGGGACAACTACGCCCTCTGCGGCAACCAGACCAAGCTGTGTGTATACAGCGAAACTAGGGTTACAATCAATTAAAAACAAGGCATCTCGCTCACCACTATATTTACGCAGAGCAACTGTTAAATCTCGAATCCAACTAAGCACCTGTTTCCAAGCATCAATTGGTATTTGAAGTTGAGAAGTTTGCCTAATTGCTTCAGAAATGATTTCGAGAAGATTGTCCCCACACACGAGCCTCAGATTTTCTGGTATTTGTGGATTGAATTCACTTATATTACAAATATAAGGAGATACATCGGTAATCATTTGGAAGGGAGAGTTAAGACGCGCTTCTAGGTAGCCAGCCACTGTCGAGCGTGGTATCTTACTGCTCAAAGAATGTAGTGCCTTTGGACTATTGAGATATCCTCCTAGTAGGGTTTCTGAGACGTTCGCTTGGGGACAAAGGTCAATTACATAAACATCTGTATCGGGGTGACGGTGAGCATATTCAGCAGCAGCCACAAAGCAAAGAAAGCTCTTTCCCACGCCACCTTTGTTGTTCCAAAAAGCATACGAACTCATTTGTTATATTCCTTATTGAGGCAAAACGGCGCTTGTGGGTATTGACAATGCATAGAACTTTTACCCTTATTGTCGCAAAATAAAGTTTAGGAAACTGTATTTTATCTTTGACTCCTGCATCATGATGAGCTGGTGATGGCTGTCAAAAGGGGTAGAACTTTACAATATTTCCTTTTCATTGGCATTAAAGGATAGAGAGTAAGCTTCCAAAGTAGGGGAACCTCTACCGCCCGACTGCCGACTGCGGCTTTCACTGATTTGTTAGACTAAACACACCAGGATTTTTCAGTCAAATCTCTGATTACGCCAGCAGACGAGGCTACCCATGCTTACAAGTACGCTAATTCTTTCAAATCAACTTCCCACCCTGCAATATTCTTCCACGCCAGAGCGGTTCGATGAAACCTGGCAAGCCCCCCTGGCTACCCTCCTGGGACTAGGACGCGCCGCTGGGGCTGACTTTATCGAATTCTTCTTAGAACGTCGCAACTATATCAGTTGCTTGGCAGAAGACGACGCCATCACCAGTATTTCGCCAAGTCTGGCTACAGGTGCTGGAGTTAGAGTATTTCGAGGCAAAGCCGACTGCTACGTCAGCACTAATGACCTTTCATTTTCCGGGTTAAAAGCAGCCCTAGAAAAAGGTCTATCTATTTTAGGGTTACAATTACCAGTTGCTAATGCTTTCATCCCAGAAATCAACCTAGAGCTATTGAGAGACTACGCCACTAAAAGAGGCAAAGATGGGTGGTTAGCTTTATGTAGTTCCATGCGCGAAATGGGAGAAGTCCTTTTAGATGGCACAGCTCAACTCCAGCGAAAAGCTAGCCATGTACAATCGCGTCGCGCTACCTATTTTCGCGATTGGCAAGAAGTCTTAATCGCTGCCAGTGATGGCACTTTTGCTCGTGACATTCGCCTCACCCAATCTGTAGGATTTAACCTTTTGTGCGCTGATGGTGCTAATCGTGCCTCTATCGGTGAACGTGCTGGTAATACTAGCGATGCCAACTTCCTCAGAACCTGGGATTATCAACAAGCTGCTGAACAAATAGCAGAATCCGCCGGGAAAATGCTCTATGCAGATTACGTAGAATCAGGTACGTACCCCATCATCATGGCTAATCACTTTGGTGGTGTGATTTTCCACGAAGCCTGTGGACACTTGCTAGAAACCACTCAAATTGAACGCAATACCTCTCCCTTTGCTGACAAAAAAGGCGAAAAAATTGCTCACCAAAGCCTCACAGCTTGGGATGAAGGGCGTGCTGACAATGCCTTTGGCACAATTGATATGGATGACGAAGGTATGCCAGCTCAAAGAACACTACTAATTGAAAAAGGCGTCCTCAAAAACTTCTTAGCAGATAGAGCTGGTTCTTGGCGCACCGGACACCCCAGAACTGGTAGCGGACGCCGCCAAAATTATACCTTTGCCGCAGCTAGCCGGATGCGTAATACTTACATTGCCACTGGCGAATATACCAATGAGGATTTGTTTGCCTCTATAGATAAAGGTGTCTACTGTAAAAAAATGGGTGGCGGTAGCGTCGGTGCTACAGGCCAATTTAACTTTAGTGTCGATGAAGCTTACTTGATAGAAAATGGCAAAATTACCAAACCCCTCAAGGGAGCTATCCTCATCGGTGAAGCCAAAGAAATTATGAACAAAATTTCCATGTGTTCTCAAGATTTGGAAATTGCTCCAGGTTTTTGTGGCTCTATCAGCGGCAGTATTTACACCACAGTTGGACAACCTCATATTAAGGTTGATTCCATAACAGTAGGTGGACGCTAAATTATATAAGTTTGTAGTAAATACTAAAATGCTTACTACAAACTTAGTAAAATTCATGCACCTCTACAAATAGCAGTAATTTGGGATTTGGACTTGAATATGGCGAATATCAACGAGATTGCAAATCACGCCAAGGATAATGCCCAGAAGTTAGGCATTAAGAAATTTGATATTTACGGCTCAACAGTAGACGAAACTAGTGTACAGGTAGATCAAGGTGAGCCAAAACAAGTCAAAGCTTCAAATCGCTCTGGTGTTACCGTTCGTGTTTGGAATGAAGATAATACGATGGGTGTCACCAGCACTACTGATGTTGATCCCAAGGGACTAGAATTAGCTCTCAAAACTGCCTATGAAGCAAGCTTCTTTGGCGTTAAAGAAAACGTCCCTGACTTTAGTCCAGAAGCTACTATTCCCATTCCAGATCATCCTCAAGAGAAAGCACTTCACGCACCTGTTTCTGAATTGATAGACAAATTGTTAGTAGCAGAAAAAGAATTACTAACAGCTCATCCAGCGATTAAAGGAGTGCCTTACAACGGATTAGCACAGAGAGATGTTGACAGATTCTATCTTAATAGCGATGGTGCAGTCAGGAAAGAATCTCACTCTTTGGCATCGGTTTATCTTTACAGCAAAACTGAAGAGGAAGGCAAAAAACCTCGCAGTGCAGGCGCTTATAGAGTCAACCAGAGTTTAGATAAGCTAGACATTGATGGTTGTATCAAAGAAACAGCAGAAAAAACTATTAGTCATTTGAACTACGAAAAAGTCAAAACTAATAAATATCGAGTTGTTTTTTCTCCTGAAGCTTTTTTAAGTTTGTTGGGTGCTTTTTCTAATTTATTCAACGCTCAAAATATTCTAGATAAGCAGAGTTTATCTACTCCTGATGATCTAGGTAAGCAAATTGCCTCGCCTCTGCTCTCAGTTTATGATGATGCACTGCACCCAGCTAACATTGGCGCAGAATCTTTTGATGGTGAAGGAACTCCTACTCGTCAGGTTTTGCTAATTGAAAATGGTGTTTTAACTAGCTTTCTCCACAGTGCAGGCACTGCTAAGAGGATGAATGCTAAACCAACAGGTAATGCAAGTATTGGTGCAAAAGTTAACATTAGCCCTAATTTTTATCACATTTTTGCGGCAGCAGTTCCTGAGCAAGAATTTAGTTTGGAAACTGCTGAAAATGTGATTTTGATCGATGATTTACATGCTCTCCATGCAGGAGTTAAATCTTTACAAGGCTCGTTTTCTTTACCTTTTGACGGCTGGATAGTCAACAAAGGTGTCAGGACGAGCATTGAATCAGCTACTGTTGCTGGTGATTTCTTAGAACTTTTGAAATCGATTATTTATCTTGAGAAAGAGGTAGAGTTGACTCCTGGAGGCGTTTGTCCTCGAGTTTGGATTAATGAACTGTCGATTACTGGCGAGTAAAAGCTAGAGAACACAGAGTTAGGAGTTAATTTCAGTTTTTAACTCCTACTCTTCATTAGACTTCTTGCAAAAATACTTGAACCGTCAGAGACTCAAGTCTCTGCCTAATAGCAAAAGTCCGTTGAAACGGACTAAAAATACTGTTATTAGTCGGTTGAAACCGACTTGAGTTATCAGCCAGAAAATGAATTTTCTGGCGATTATCCGACTTTTGCAAGAGGTCTATTAATTAATATTCACCACCAACACTAATCGCTGTATTAAATACGTCTGCACCGCTCAAGTTGATATTAGCTAAGACAGCACCATTAACATCGCTGTTATGTAATTGAGCATCACTCAAATTAACATTGGTAAGATTAGCATTATTTAAGCTAGTACCACTGACAAAAGCTTTTGTGAGATTGGCTGATTTCAAATTTGCACCCGTTAAATCGGCACCTTCTAGATTTGCACCTTCTAAATTTGCGCCTTTTAAATTTGCGTTTCTTAAATCAGCACCTATGAGATGAGCGCCTTTGAGGTTAGCGCCTGTTAAATTACATCCAAAACATTCTCTAGTTTCAAGCAAGCGCCTAACAGCGGCGTTATTTTCTGCTCTGACAGGATTAGGAATTGTTAAACACAGTGTACTAAATAAAGCTGCTGCTGTTAAAAATATGGGTTTCATAGTTTGTTTGCTTCCAATTATTTGAAAGCTATTGACTACTTAACTGCTACAATTCCATTGTCTCAAATTTCAGAATTTTTTCTTCTGGCGATCGGAGGAATTCATAGTTGTAGAAATGTGATTCAGTATTCATACTTTAGCTAGAGCGAGTAATTGAATTCATGTGTATTTTATAAAGTTGATTTAGTCATAAGTAATAACCCCGACTTCTTGTGAGAAGTCGGGGTTTGATAAATTTCAAGTTTTACTTTCTCAATCATCCAATAGGCTGATTTCCTGGATTTACCGCATGGATATGTTCACTACCCGATCGCGGTCTTCCTCTTTTGTAACATGCTTCTTCTGGTTTACCCCATCCCAACTGCAAAATTATTTCTAAAAAATTAGAGTTTTGCCATTTCCACAAAGTTGCCCATTCTGTTCTTTGAGCTATTCTTTCTACATCTGGTATTGTAATTTGTTGGTGTTGTTTACCGTTATTAAAACTTAGATATAAATCCATCTGTTCAGTGACTTGAAACCAAAATTCTAAAATAGAATTTTTTGCCGCTTTTAAGATATCTAAGTCACTAACTAAAGCAATTAACTCCGCATCTATATCTGGATAGCGCAAGCTTTTATCTTTGACTATCATCTCTCGCCAAACAATACCTGAAACTTGATGTTCTCTTTGATAGTCGTGAATTGCAGCTTTAAAATCTTGATAGGCAGTGAACTTTTGTAGTCCATCGGTTTTGATAAACTGGTCGATGACAGGATTGCCAGACGCTGTTATTTCTAGTTTCAAACGCTCTCCTTTGAGGCAAGCTTGGCGTTCGGCTGCTAGGATTTGGGTTAGCTCCTCGGTAGTGTAAACCTTTGACATCAGAACACACTTTATTAGTCATTGGTCATTTGTTCTCTGTTACAAAATTCTGTTCGTCGGAAGCCGGCGCTCAGACTTTGCGCTTTGTCATTAGTTATGTGTTACTAACTAATTTATAACTTGTTGTCAAATGACGGATGTTTAAAGCAGATATTTAAATATTATCTTTTGATATTAAAAGGAATGTAGTAGCAGATATCACTAAAAATCAAGGCAGACCAAATTGGTCTACCCTAAAATTTACTTGGCTAACTCGCTACTGAACTCATTGAAGGCACGCCGCTTTAACTGTACTGATTCGGTACGGGGTAATAAATCAAACACTTCTCTAAATTTATCGTCGATTTCTTCATAAGGTACTTGACCTCTTTTATTTAAAACTGTCTCACCCGATTGATTAAATACTACAATTTGAGGGACAGCCCCAGAGTAGTAGTATCCTGGTTCTGTAGGGTCGTAGGTTTGTTGAGGTAGGATGGTATCGACATCTACAGGGATAATTTCTGCCGCGCGACCGTAGAATTCCTGTACCTGTGAAATAACGATCGCATATTTTTTGCAATCGCTGCTGTCATCGACGTAAAATGCCAACATTGTCGGTTTATGTTCCTTTAAAGATTGTGCTAGTGTTTCTTTCGCCGGAACTAGTGAGCCATTACCAGCATAAACAACGAACATATTGCCATCATATACATCGTCATTAATACCTGCTATTGCGGGTTGTACACTGATAGCTAACATACAAACAATAAGTAACAGGCATTTGGAAACCAACCATCGCCAGTTAGCGATTATTTTTTTTTGTAAAAAATCCAACTTTATACTTGTCATCTAAAGAAACCTTTCAAGCTACTATTTTCTGTAAGTTTGTGCTGAATCCAACAAACCGCGCCGGATACATGACTATGACCGCGTACTCTTTTTTAAGATAACGCTTACTGAGATTATCTCTCGCAAGTGGCTGGGGTTATCATTCTTTATGAAAGATGTGGTTCGACTTCGCGGTAGTTGAGCGTAGTCGAAACTCACCAACCGGGGGATGTGGGAAAAAATTTCTCCGCGTCCCCATGTCCCCGCGTCCCCATTCCAAATTACAAATTACAAATTAGGGTATTCATGTGGGAAAAAAAATACAACTCATAGATAGACTACGACTAGGTTTCGCGGTGTTAGTGGCAAAAAGCGTAACGTTTATGGTGCGATCGCTACGTCTGGGTGCTGCTAGTGTATTACCAGGCTCGATTGCTCGTCGTATTGAACCTCGGCTTTTACAATTATTGAGTCAGCAAGTGAAAAACGGGGTGATTCTCGTTGCTGGTACCAATGGCAAAACTACGACATCGCTGCTTTTATGCACAATCCTAGAACGCAAAGGCTACCGCATTGCTCACAACTCTACAGGCGCAAATCTAGAAAATGGCTTAATGACTGCGCTGTTAGAAAACACTAACTTGGTTGGTACGCTAAATGTTGATTACGCCATTCTGGAAGTAGATGAAAATATTGTCCCGAAAGTATTAACACCACTCCAACCTCGAATCATTCTGTGCTTAAACTTGTTCCGCGACCAACTCGATAGATACGGGGAAGTAGATACAATCAGCAAGCGTTGGACAAAAGTCATTTCTACCCTACCACTAGAAACGGTAGTAATTCCCAATGCTGATGATCCTACTTTGTCTTATCTTGGTCAACAGTTACCCCAACGGGTGTTATTCTTCGGTCTCAATGAACCAGAACAATACCTAGATGCTATTCCTCATGCCGTTGATTCTATTTACTGTCCCAGATGTGGATATTCTTTAAATTATCAAGGCGTTTACTTGTCCCATTTAGGAGATTTCACATGTCCCAAGTGTGGTTTTAGTAAGAGTCAACCAACACTACAAAGTAGCGAATGGCAACAGATTCTGGTTGGTTTGTACAACAAATATAATACTTTAGCTGCTGCTACTGCTGCTAAAGAGTTGGGAGTCGATGAGGCAACGATTAAAGATACTATTAATAACTTCCAAGCAGCTTTTGGTCGTGCAGAAGAGTTAGAAATTAATGGCAAACGGGTAAGAATTTTATTATCCAAAAATCCTGTAGGGACGAATGAAACAATTCGCGTGGTCACGCAAAGTAACGATAAAACAACACTGCTAGTCTTAAACGATCGCACACCCGACGGCACTGATGTATCTTGGATTTGGGATGTTGATACTGAAAAATTAGTCGAACGAGGAGGAACTTTAATTGTCAGTGGCGATCGCGTTTATGATATGGCGTTACGTCTATGCTATAGTGAAAAGTCTTGTGAGAGTAGGTTAAATTTGATTGTTGAAGAGGATTTAAAGCAGGCGATCGCTACTGCATTAGAGCATACACCAAACAATGAAACTTTAAACATTCTACCCACCTATTCAGCCATGCTAGAAGTGCGTGAAATTCTAACTGGTCGGAAAATTCTCTAGTTAGGGAATGGGGAACTCGGGGCCCCACGAAATGGCAGTGGGGATTAGGGGAATGGGGAATTGCGAATTAGTTATTTTTCCTCATCCCCTTCATCTTCCCCAGTCCCTAATGCTATTGCAACTTAACTGCTGCACGTTGTATTGGTAAAACCTCTGCTAAACTCATCTCGTGGTCTGCTGTAATGTGGCTATTGCAACAAATCGTACTAAAGAAAATCGATTGACCAACTAGTTCAGAGAAATACTTTTCTAGTAGTAAGCGTGAAGTAATATCTCCTAATAAATCTGTCAGGTCTTTTGTTAATTGGTCTCTATCATCGCGGTGAACCATCCTAAATTTAAAGTTGGCTTCACCAATTAAATTTTTTACTGCCGAGTCGAACTTATCTTCCTTTCCCTGGACATAAGCAAAAGATTGCTCTTCTAAAAACTTCCAAGCTGCCGGAAAAATCTCACGAATTTTTTCCAAATGATTCTCTGTTTGGTAGACCAAAGTAGCTGTTTTACAATCCATATCTGCTTTATTAGGTGATTAAATCAACCTTGCACCGCTGTAATATTACGGCTAAATCAAGGAATTCCACTTAATAATGAAATATTTATTCATACCTGTAAAATTTTCGGAACTATAGTGAAATAGTATCCGAAAACTGTTACATAAAATACGAAAGTTCTAGTTTATTAAGATAGCATGACAAACTACTGCAAGAACTGACGAGTTTTACGCAGTCCGCAAACCATCACACAAGATACACCAAATATCAAAACACCCGATATTGACGGTTCTGGAACTTTAGTAATCACCAGTGAAAGGTTATCAGCATAGCCATCATTGACACGTCCTCGGACATAATTCATGCTCAAAGTTGCATCAATTTTTCGTGTACCAACTGGTAATATACCGTTTGTAGATTTAAATAATAAAGCAGTAAGATTACTTCGTTCCTCTGGAGTTGGTGAAATGAGACTTGCTTGACCTAGAGAGTTACCATCTTGATTAAGAAAATCAATACTAAATAACACATTATCTAAATCGGTAGCATATCCCCCTAACCAAGCACTCAAATCAAATGCACCTTTACCTGCATCAATTATTGAGGATAAATCAGCAACATTAATTGATTGAGATGCACTAGAAGAACTTCTACCAGCACCACCAAAGAATAAATTATTGCCACGATTTAGTGGCCCTGGACTGCTAGCATCAGGAAGTCCACTCACGCGCACTGTTTCACCTCTAGGATTGATAAATTCAAAACCTGTTGCACCATATTTCAAAACACTAAAATTATCAATCGGATTCCAGTCAGGAATAGCAGGTATATCAGTTCCAACAGCATTACCTATATCATCGCCTTGCCCTTTTTCAGCATCACCGTTGATAATTAAATTTGTACCAAGTGTAACAGCATATGTAGGGCTAGATAGCAAAAAAACACATGAAAATCCTGCTATCAATTTTGAACAAAAGACTGCTTTTTGAGAGACAAACAAAGCAAAAATATTGATTTGATTCATAGTTGAACAATTGTTGAAATTTGCTATTAAACTTCTTGCGTTTAATTGTGGCGATCGCCTATTTTAATTTCTCAGTTTTAGCACACTAGAAAAATTAACAATTACAGCTTGATTTGAAAAGACAAAATATACTTTTCATCTTTTTGATATAATTGAGTTGCTGTTATTTACAACCAAGCAGTAGTCAAATATTAATTTTGGTAAATATTTGAACTCATGCCTCATTCATCAAGCCTGAGAAACAGAATCTTATGTATTAGATTTTTCTCTTAAAGCAAGAATACCAACCAAGTTGGAAAAAATCAAGCTAAGTATGTAATCAAATGCTGACTTTGGCAGCTTTAAAAGGTTACTTAGTAAATATTGAGTATTTATTGTAACAATAGCTGTACTTTGGTAGGTATTCTTTTAACAAGAAAAGAATAAGATGAAACTGTGAAAAATTTCTGCTCAAGATGTGTAGAGATTAGACATGCATTGACTGGCAAGTTGATCGTGACATAACTACTTTAATTAATAGCCAAAAATTTATGATTAGACTGATTGTGGGTAACTCATGATATTTCCGTTTAGATTAGCAAAAATATATCAAAAATTAGATTATAAAAATTAACTATATTTTATTTTCAGTGTCATAACAGGTTTACTTTCATCCCATCTAAATTTTTTAAATTGAATAAAAATCCTCTGATTTTATGAAAATAAGAATATCTCAGGTAGTTTAACTACCAAGCGTTAACATCTAAGATTAACTAGAAAAAAGAGTCTAATCAACATGAACGAAAATCACAGAAACCATAAAAATCCCATCGAAATTAACGATCTAATTGGTGATGCTGTAGAAAATGCGATCACCAGAAGAAACGCATCTCTGTATTCAGAGGATGATTTTTCCAATTTATCTGAGGAAGAAGCAGCAAATATCGCTGGTGGTTTAACATCATTAAAGCTGATTCCTCCAATTACAGCAGGGATATTTCCCGTCCCCCAAGATGAATTCTTAGCTTAAGTTTCAGCCTGTAAAGTTGCTTTGTAAAAATTGCAAGACCTAGATTCCTAGCTTATTTAATAAGTTAGGAATTTTGTTGTGCAAAAATTGAGAATTTTTCTATTAAGTAGAAGAGACCTCTTGCAAAAGTCCTTCTTTGCGTTCTCTTCTCTGCGTCTCTGTCTTGAA